>JANXUL010000074.1 GCA_025356235.1 Bacteroidota bacterium | reverse complement strand
GGGTGCTGCGCATATTCGTATACTGCGGGCACACTTCCGGTAAAAAAAGTAGCCCGCAGGTCTGACGGAAGTATCCGTGCCAGTTCAATAATGGTTGTTCCGCCACCAGTCAGAATAAACATATCATCTTTGATCAGTTGCACCGCCTTTTCTGCAATTATCCGTTTACTGTCTGCACGAAACACATCAGCCCGCAAGAATGAGCTATGAAAAGATTTTGATAATGCCCCTCCATGCACTTTGATAATTTTGTCTGTTTCTGCCAACTCATTCAGGTCGCGTCTGATGGTATCTTCCGACACACTGATCTCTATACTGAGATCAGACGACAGGACACGGTTATGCAGGTCAATCTGACGAAGTATATAAGCCTGTCGTTCTGTTTTTAGCATTTTTATACGTGTTCTGCACTAAAATAGTGCGTTTATTTGCAATATTCAAAATAAAATGGTGAAAATATTGATGTTTTCTGCGTTTTTAAGGTTCTTTAAATATCTGTACAGATTCAAGCTGAGAAATAAAATAAGTTGTTAGGCCAAAAAGGCAATTCTTTCCTATGCAGCCTTAGAATTTCGCTCCCCTTGAAATACTGTAAATTTGCAAATTCAATATTTCAAATCCACTAATTACACAATATGCTACCTGGTTTTCTAACAACACTTTTCAACCAACAATCCTATAATCCCGATAATTTCTTTTTGATTGCCGGTCCCTGTGTGGTAGAAAGTGAAGAACTGGTGATGGAAATAGCCGATAAAGTATCTGCCATTTGTCAACGCCTTCACATACCTTATGTATTCAAAGCCAGTTACCGTAAAGCCAACCGCACCAGTGCCGGTTCTTTTACAGGCATTGGAGATGATAATGGTTTATCACTGATTAAAAAAGTTGGTGATACCTATCATTTACCAACCACTTCCGATATTCATGCACACGAAGAAGCGGCAATGGCTGCAGCTTTTATTGATATTTTACAGATCCCCGCTTTTTTATGCAGGCAAACAGACCTGCTGATGGCCGCTGCTGAAACCGGCAAAATAGTGAACGTTAAAAAAGGCCAGTTTTTAAGCGGCCCTTCTATGAAATTTGCGGTAGATAAAATTAAAAAAGCGGGCAACGAAAATATCATGCTTACCGAAAGGGGCAATACATTCGGTTACCAGGACCTGGTAGTTGATTACCGCAATATCCCCTGGATGCAGGAACACAAAGTACCTGTAATTATGGACTGCACTCATTCATTACAACAACCCAATCAAACTTCGGGCGTTACAGGTGGCAATCCGCAAATGATAGGCACTATTGCCAAAGCAGCCATTGCAACTGGGGCGGATGGATTATTTATTGAAACACATCCTAATCCTGCAGTAGCAAAAAGTGATGGTGCGAATATGTTGAAGTTAGATTTGCTTGAACCTTTATTAGAGAAGTTGGTAATGCTGCGAAAAGCAAGTATTTAATTATGGGAATTGTATGATATGAATGAATCATTTCAATTCAAAAATTACCCGTTTCAAAAATTACCAATTCTTAATCGGGTTTCTTTTCCCCGCAAGAATATAATTCTTGATATTGATCCAGAAGGCAAGTATCATATACAGGATAACCGGCGAACCTAAAGTGAGGAAAGAAATATAAATAAACCACATCCGGATACGTGAAGAAGCAATACCCAAACGCTCACCAATTGCCGAACAAACGCCAAACGCGTGTAATTCCATAAATTCCCTGATCTTTTGCATAGTACTTGTTTGGATGGCGGGGGGTATTCAATTTCTGAATGCAATTTAGACAAATCATCCATACAAAAGTTTAAAAGAGTTTTTTACCCCCGCCTGTTTTTTCGTAAATTCGCGTTTCTAAGCGCAAGGCTTACCGCTTAGGTTTAACGCTATTTCCCCGGTTTCGGGGCATTTAGCATTCTGCCTTACGTATTCAGTATATCCATCAAATCATAAATAGACAAAAATGGCCTTTGACATTGACATGATCAAGAAAGTGTACGCCGAAATGCCTGCGAAAGTAGATGCTGCCCGTAAAACCCTGGGCAGGCCGTTGACACTAAGTGAAAAAATATTATTCGCACACCTGCATCCCGACCAGCAATTAACCGGTTTTGAAAGGGGTAAAAGTTATGTCGATTTTACGCCGGACCGCGTAGCCATGCAGGATGCCACCGCCCAAATGGCCCTTTTGCAGTTTATGCAGGCAGGCAGGCCTAAAGTGGCTGTTCCCTCAACCGTACATTGCGATCACCTGATTACTGCCAAAGTGGAGGCTAAACTGGATCTGCAGGTAGCCAATACAGAAAGTAAGGAAGTATATGATTTCCTTGCTTCCGTATCCAATAAATATGGAATTGGTTTTTGGAAACCCGGAGCGGGCATCATTCACCAGGTAGTATTGGAAAATTATGCTTTCCCGGGTGGTATGATGATTGGAACAGATTCACACACCGTTAATGCCGGTGGCCTGGGCATGATTGCCATTGGTGTAGGTGGTGCCGATGCCTGTGATGTAATGGCTGGCCTGGCATGGGAACTGAAATGGCCCAAACTGATCGGTGTAAAACTCACAGGTAAATTAAGTGGTTGGACAGCCCCGAAAGATGTGATTTTAAAAGTAGCCGGCATTCTCACCGTAAAAGGCGGAACCGGCGCTATTGTTGAATATTTTGGTGAAGGTGCTACCAGTATGAGTTGTACCGGTAAAGGAACCATTTGCAATATGGGTGCTGAAATTGGCGCTACCACTTCTACATTTGGTTACGACGACAGCATGAGCCGCTACCTGAAAGCCACCGGCCGCGAAGAAGTTGCTTCTCTCGCTGATGGCATTGCTGCTTACCTGAATGCAGATGCAGAAGTGTATGCCGATCCAAAAAAATATTTCGATGAAGTAATTGAAATAAACCTGAGTGAATTAGAGCCTCATTTAAATGGCCCATTCACGCCAGATCTGGCTACCCCTATTTCTAAAATGAAAGAAGTTGCTGCTGCCAATGGCTGGCCAACAAAAATAGAAGTGGGTTTGATAGGCAGTTGTACCAATAGTTCTTATGAAGATATCAGTCGGGCCGTAAGCCTGGCCCGCCAGGTAAAAACCAAAGGACTGGAGCTAAAAAGCGAGTTCACCATTACACCCGGTTCTGAACAGGTACGATTTACTGTGGAAAGGGATGGGTTCCTCGATGAATTCAATTCTATTGGGGCCAAAGTATTTGCCAATGCCTGTGGACCTTGTATTGGTATGTGGGACAGGGTTGGTGCAGAGAAAAAAGAAAAGAACACGATCGTTCACAGCTTCAACCGAAATTTTGCCAAACGTGCGGATGGCAACCCCAATACTTTTGCATTTGTAGGATCGCCTGAATTGGTTACGGCATTGGCTATTGCCGGTGATTTAAATTTCAACCCGCTTACTGATACCCTAACCAATAATAAAGGCGAACAGGTAAAATTGGATGCCCCTACCGGTTTTGAATTACCTGTTAAAGGATTCGCTGTAGATGATCCAGGTTACCAGGCACCTGCCACCGATGGCAGTGGTGTTAGCATTGCGGTGGCCATTGACAGTAAACGCCTGCAATTACTGGCTCCTTTTGCACCATGGGAAGGAACAGACCTAAAAGGATTAAAACTCCTGATAAAAGCCAAAGGAAAATGTACTACCGACCATATCAGCATGGCCGGGCCATGGTTAAAGTTTCGTGGGCACCTGGATAATATCAGTAATAACATGCTGATAGGTGCAGTGAATTTTTTCAATGAAAAAACTGACAATGTAAAAAATCAGCTTACCGGTGAATACGGCCCTGTACCTGCTACCCAGCGAGCTTATAAAGCAGCAGGTGTTGGCACCATCGTTGTGGGCGATGAGAACTATGGAGAAGGAAGTTCGCGCGAGCATGCCGCCATGGAGCCACGTTTTTTAGGAGTGCGTGGCATACTGGTAAAATCTTTTGCCCGTATCCACGAAACCAACCTGAAAAAACAAGGGATGCTGGCATTAACTTTTGCCGACAAAACTGACTACGAGAAAATACAGGAAGATGATTCCATTGATATTGAAGGCCTGACAAGTTTCACACCCGGCAAAGCTTTAACATTGGTATTTACCCATACCAATGGAACCAAAGACATCATCATAGCCAACCACACCTACAATGAGCAGCAGATAGAATGGTTTAAAGCGGGTGCGGCTTTGAATATTATCAGAAAACAGGTAGCAGGCTAACGACCGGGCCGCTAAAGCGGCCTGAACGTTAGCACAAATGACTCATATCATAATATTCCCAATAAAAATCCCGCTAATACAGCGGGATTTTTATTGGGCTAAAATTAATTCTTCGGATAATTCGGATCAGCTTTTACCTCATTAATCTGTTGCATATGCCGGTTGCTGTGTGCCGCCACAAATAATATCATCTGGTAGCTGTCAAACACGCCAACAGGCAAAGGGTTTACATGGTTGCGCAGGTCATCATTTGTATTGTTTACATACTCAACCAGTTTATCCCTCTCTTTTGAAAAAGAGGCCATTGCTTCCGCAGCGGATTTGAAAGGTGTGTTAACAGGCTCAAGTGGGGCAAAGGTTTTTACTTTTGTAGAGCGGTCCTCAATATTTTTAATCACATCCTCATCCTTCATTTTTACATCTATCCTTTTCTCAGGTGTGGCAGGTTGTTTCAGGCCGCCTTCTATCATTCCCCAGAGCATCTGCTCACTCATGGCAATATGTTTAAGACAATCTTCCACGCTCCACCTGTCAGGACCAGGTTTAAATTTTAATTGGGCATCACTTAGGCCTTCAGCGGCTGCCAGTACGCCTTTTTTAGTTTCCTTTAAAAAGTCTGTTGCAATTTTTCTTTCCTCTTTATTAATAGTTGTATCCGCCAGTGAAAAGGAAAGCAATACACAGGCAGATAAGCATAGAATGATCTTTTTCATATCAGCAATTTTGGTTAATAATTATTTTCGTGGACAACAAGATAAAAAAAAAGAACCCAAAATGCAGTAGGCAGGAGCCAAACAGGAGAAATAATAGAGGAAAAAATACTGCCCGTTTACTCTTATAGGCTATTTGACAGCGTATTTGCACCAGGTATTTGTCGCAATATTTGCCTTTGTAAAACCAGCTATCTTGTCATGTAAATGGAGCCGGCAATCATTCAACAAAAAATATTCGAAATCAGGGGAGAGAAAGTAATGCTCGACTTTGATCTGGCCGTTTTATATAAAGTTGAAACCAAACGCCTAAACGAACAGGTGAAACGAAACTTAGCACGTTTTCCTGCAGATTTTATGTTTCAGCTTACAGAAAAGGAATGGTAAAGCTTACAAGTAACCCCAGGATTTTTTCAATCACCCAACCGGTCGCAAAATGCGACCGCTTCGGTAAAGAATCGGAACAAACAATATTTACCCTATGCTTTCAGCGAACATGGTGTAACGATGCTGGCCAGTATATTGCGTAGCGAAAATGCCATTACAGCTAATATTGTTATCGTAAGGGCGTTCATCGCCCTAAGGCAAGTGGCCTTGCAATACAAGGAACTTGCAGAGAAACTTGCGTAATTAGAAAACACGAACAACAAACAATTCAGGGAAATTTACCAGGCGCTTAATTTCCTGGTAGCTAAAAAAAATAAGGAAAAAGATTTTAGCAAAAGGCAAAGAATCGGTTTTATTAAATAAGCCTTTAGGTAGAAGGCTCACTTCAATTATTAGCAATTCATTAATTTATTTTTTACGATAGCTTAACAGGTAGGATTTAATAAAAAGATGGCACTCTGCCACTGCAGAAATGCCACAAAGGGTAATTCATAAGGAATATTATGCTATATCAGGCCAGTTTTCCATGCCTGCTTTTCGTATTTTAATTATTTGCAAAAACAAGTAAATGATCACAGCCCAAACAGTAATAAATATAAACCCTGCCAAGAACAATAACCATAAAGGGGCTTTGTCTCTTGTGGCAAACAATGTTCTTTGATCAAACGTATTCACATTTACTAAAGGAGTGCCCCATTTCACTTTCCGCTCCAGCGAAATATTTCCATACAGTTCATTATCTTCCGTTTTTCCAACGATTATTATATTTCCCCCAGCATCTCCGGGCATACCTACTTTAGTGAACTCAGCGGTTGCCTTTCCCGTTGAATCGGTAGTGTAGGTTTCCTTATCCCCGATAGAAAGGTTACCAACGCTCCTCTTTATAACTATTTTTGTTTCTACGTCTTTAACCGGCTTCCATTCGTTTCCACTTTTTATTTTTATGGTTACGGCAATACTTCTCACGCCATCGGCCCATAACGTATCAATGTAAATTTTAGCTTTGGTTAGAGAAACTTCATTACTAACAGATTCATATTTTTTACCGGCCACAGAAGTAGCTATCAGTTTAAACTGTGAAAGGGTATCCCACAACGTATTTACACTAACGGGAAAGCTAATCATTCCCTTACCATACTTATTCGTTATTACCGTACCCAGTAAATTGGCATCCGCTTCCTGCCCCAGATATACTTTTACAGAAATATTCGGAACGGCAATAAATTTCTTTTCAATTTTGGATTTGGTAAAAATGGAAACGAACGGAAATGTATTATTATCAAGGTGGTAACCCACGTCTACCAGTAGTTTTGGTTTTGGTTCTTCTGCCCAAATGCTGTTACAGTAAAAAGCAGTGATGAGGATAAAGAATAGTTTATAATTATTCTGCAGTTTCATGTTGTTCGATTATGGTTTCATGAATAGGTATAATAGGGAAAATTCTTGCAAAAAAAGTGATTACTAATAAAGCACCGGCCAATGAGCCAATGGCAATGGCCCATTCTTCCCAACTTGGAAAATAATGATGGTAACTTTCCGGCACATTATACATGGGTAAAAAAGGATGCAGCAATGTTGGTGTAACAATCAAGTATCTTTTAAACCAGGCACCTATTACGATCATGATACCCGCCACAAACATGGGTACCGGTTTTCGTCCTTTTTTAAAAAGCAGAATGGCAATAGGGATAAGCATACCCACGCAAATAGCAAACCAGAATAAAGGTGCAAACTCACCCGCAAACAGTTGTGTTAAATGCGCTTCTTCTGGCTTTTTCATTTTAAAAGCAGGTACCAGATATTCGTTTACATTAAAGTATAAATACAATAAAGCAAGCATGACCACAATTTTACCCATCTTATCGAAATGCATTTCGTTAATGTATTTTTCAAGCTTGTACACTTTTCTAAAAACATACATGGCTACTACTACCCCACCGGCCCCTACCAGGAATGCCCCTGAAATAAAATACGCTCCAAAATTGGTACTATCCCAACCCGGCCGGTAAGTAGTGGCAAACAACCAGGACGTAACCGTGTGAATACAAAAAGCTACCGGAATAATGGTGATACATAAAATGGTAACTGCTTTATTATTTATTTTTTCCTGTATGGCAAGCCCTTTCCAAAAAGATCCCAGGAAACGATACATTTTTTGTAACCCTTTAGCATCCTTACTTTCCCTTGCAATTAATATTTTTAAATCGGGCAGCAATGGCAGGTAAAGTAGAAGTAGGCTGATAACGAAATACGTGCTTATCACAATTACATCCCATACAATCGGGGATTGAATACGGCCATACATAAACAGGTTCACAAATCTTTCCGGACGGCCCATATCCACAATAATAATAAGTGATGCGAAAACGATGGCTGATACAGCAATAATTTCTGCAATACGCGTAAGTGGTGTACTCCAGTGCACATTAGCCAGTCTGAATACGGCTGTAATTAACGAACCCACAAGGCTTATTGCGACAAAGAATACAAAATTAGAAATATAAATACCCCACGACACATAATCCCTCATACTGGTTACCACCAATCCGTATCGCAATTGGCGGTAGTAGGCAAAAGCACCTATTAATGCTATTACTATCAATGCCCCGGTCCATATCATTCCCCGTTTTCCAAATTTCTGCGGAAGCAGGTCTTTTGTAATTTGTTCATTTATTAAAGCAGTTGTGTTTTCCACAGTCAGTTATTTTAATTGATATTTTTTATCTTCAGTATCCACATTTTCAAGTCCGGATTCATACGGAAAATTCCGGTTTGCCGGTGGCAGGTAGTAAACGCGTGGTTTTGTACCCAGGTCTTCCATCAATCTATATCCGGCTTTACTTTTGATAAGTTCACTAAAGCGAAATGTTTCTGTGCCATTGGTTACTGAATCTTCATTCATATCACCAAAAGCAAAAACACCATTGGGACAAGCAGATACGCAGTGTGGTAACTCACCTTTTCTTGCCATATCCGGACAGAAATCACATTTACTAACGGTACCCATCTTTTGCGGCATACTTGTTTCACAGGAATATGGCTGCGCAGCAATTTCCTTTTCAAGAATAGGTTCCTGCCAGTTGAAAACGCGTGTTGAATAAGGACAGGCCGCCATACAAAAACGGCAGCCAATACAACGGTCGCTATCAATCAAAACAATCCCATCCTGTCTTTTAAATGTGGCATCAACCGGACAAACCTTAACGCAGGGGGGCTCATCGCAATGCATACAGGTAGTAGGTTCCCAATATGGGGCAGTATGTTCAGCATCCTGCATGGGAAGTACTTTTATCCAGTTTTGTCCGGGATTTAACTGGTGCGCATGGTTACAGGCAGATTTGCAGGCACCTACATTTTTACACCTCGAAAGGTCAATCACCATCACGAATTTTTTACCATCTATCCCTTTTCTGGCTTCACTGTTTGATATTGGCAAATCGGGTACTGGCTTTAAAAATGCTTTATCCATTTCAATAATCTCTCCGTCAACCGATAACAACTTAACTGTTTCACCTGATGCTTTTATACTGCTATCGGAATAACCATCAAATGGATTTTTTTTGGAAGAGCAACCCGTAGCCACACCAGCTGCCAACATACCGGCGGTCAGAAACTCTCTTCGTGATGCATTTTTATTTTCCATACGTTTATTTTAAATTAACCCGCCGGAGTTGGTATTACTTTTGGTGACAAACTTTTTTAACTGGTCGTCAGTAATTTTTTTTCTTTTCTCACCGATGATTTTTGATACATCAACCGATACCAATTTCCCATCCTGGGTAAGCATTTTTACAATTTGTGGTTCCGGCGCGCAGCTTATTATACCAGCTTTCCGGAGAGAAAAAATATTGCGGAATTGCAAGCCTGCGAATAATGCAATAGAGCCTAATCCGCCCCAACGCAATAGTTTTCGGCGCAGGGCCTGTTGCTCAGTAGTTTCTTTTTGATCAGGATTATTTGTCATAAGGATAGTTGAAAAAAAATAAACAGTTATAAAAAACCT
>JANXUL010000047.1 GCA_025356235.1 Bacteroidota bacterium | reverse complement strand
TATAAGCAGGGTGATTAGACCAATGCCCAAACGATAGAAATCCTATTTTCTTCATGTATTATAGTGGGCTGCTTCAAAGGTATTAGGGCAATAATATGTGTCCAGCTCAATTGTCGTGTTAGCGAAACGACAATTGCCTCTTCAGGAAAAGCAACGGCAAACTGTATCATTCTGCGGATATTTTTATCCTCGAAATTATTACCGTAATCGCTTACCAATTGTCGTGACAGCGAAACGACAATTTGTTTTCCATACTCAGCTCTTTTGTTATTTAAGATGTCATCGTTGATGCGTTTGCCTATCTTCCAATACAAATAAGTAAGTGTAGCATTTGCAGTATATGCCACATAACTTTTACTTTCATCAATAAGCCGGGCAATGTCTGTAAATAATGCCTGCTCTGCGTTTACTTTTTTAATCTTCGCCATGGTATTATATCAAAATGTTTTTAAATTTCTCGTTCAATTTATCCCAATCAATATCCTCCAGTAAGTTTTTATCAATATCAAATTCTTCCGGTGATTGTGCAGTGTGTAACAGCTTGCGTTTACCTGCAACCTTCATAAAAATATTACCTCCACCATCAGCACTGTATTTAACCAGGCTATTTACAAATTTGCTTTCTTCCTTTATTTCAAGGTAGCTTTCATTATCCGCATTCAGCTCTACTTTGGTTTTATGTGTATTGGTATCCTCGTAAAGCTGTTTAAGATTGAGTTGCAGGTTTTTGGTAATGTTGGCCATGTTAGGCGAAATCAAATCAAAGGTTAGTTGCTTGATTTGCTTGGGATATTTTTTTACCAAATTCCAAAACTCCTGTGTATCATAAATTGGCTCCGTGTAAAAAGACAGGTTGTAGTCTTTTAATTCATTCTCCAAAGTTTCCTGAATAATGTTGCTTACAATATTGGTTTCTTTAAAGGCTGCTGTATTCGTTTGTATAGCTATTTTTTGTACAGTAGGGTCGTTATTGAAAGCAATAATGATGTTGGGATAGTTTTCTTCACTATGTGGTGACAGGTCTTTGCTGTATAATGTGGTACTCCGTTTTACTCCCAGCCGGAAGTAACTCATTGTGCCATCGCTATATAAAAACTTGGAAGTGAGTTCTGAATTACTGCCTTTGAAATTAAAATCTTCTTTGGCAACCACCTGTTGAAAGATGTTGTTTTTATCAGCCCTTACCTGGTCGGCTGTTTCATATTTCTGAAACAGATTAATTGGTAAAGTTTTATCCACTACCAATTGATAGCGAAAAACTTCAAAGGTTGTTTGCTTTGAAAATTGCGGTTGAACATCTTTGCCCATATACTTTCAGTTAATATGATTTCAAAAGTATAAAAAATATCTTAGAAACTTACCAATTGGTACAATTTTTTGTACCTTTGAAATACCTCTTTTCAAGCAGTATTTTATGAGTTCAGCAAAAAATAAGAATGTACAAAAGGCAAATGCTGCGGAAGTTTATCGCAATGAGGCATTTGATATTGGCTTTTACCAATACTTCAAAAATGCAGGCAGCAGTAAAATTTCCCGGATACTTAACGACAAAGAACGCAATATAAAAACAGATGATGCTACGTACAGGCAACTGAATAGTTGGGAAAAAGAAGGGTTGCTTACTACACATAGAGAGGGAAGAGAGTGGCGGCGTTTCAGTATTATGGATGCCGTTTGGGTAAAGCTATTAAAGGAACTAAGGGAATTTGGAATGAGCCGGGAGCAACTGAAAACTACCAAACAAAGTTTGGAGTTTGAAAGTGAAAAGTGTGAAGTGGCAATGCCACTATTGGAATTTTATACGGCATTTGCAATTGCTACTAAAATGCCTGTGCTTGTTTTAGTTTTTAAAGATGGCCTTGCAGTTCCTGCAAATTTTACGCAATACAAAATAGCACAGCAAGTACAAGGAATGGAAAACCATATTCAATTAAGCCTGAATGACATTTTACAGGGCTTTTTTCCTGATGTGGCTTTGAAAGCAAAGTATAAGAATGAATTGCCCATGAGTGTAAACGAAATGGAACTGCTGGCTTATCTGCGTATTGCAAATTTTGAAAGAATAACTGTAAAGTTCAATAACGGACAAATGGAAAAGTTTGAAGGTGTGCAACGCCTGAAAGCTAAGAAACGGATTGAAGAGTTAATAAGGGAACACAGCTATCAGGATATACAACTACAGGAAGAAGATGGTGAGGTAACTGCCATCTTTCAAACTATAAAAAAGAAGTTCACTAAAGGGAGCAACCCTAAGTAATTGCGTTTTGCTTAAATGACCGGAGCAACCGGCATGAGAGCCATGCAATTTTAAAATGTTAAACATCGAAAAATGTAAAAACTATTACAACAAGACGGAAAGACTTACACTGATGAGCAGGTAAAACAGATTAGAGAAGCACTCTACAAAATGGCTAATCTGGAATACCATTTATTAACTGACTTTAAAAAACTGAAAGATGCAGACAGCAATCATTTACACCAGGGTGTCCACAGACGAGCAAGCTGAAAAAGGCTACAGTTTGAGGGACCAGCAGCAACGCCTTGAAAAGCATTGCGAAGCCAAAGGCTATGAAATTGTAAAGCACTTTCAGGATGACCATAGTGCCAAAACTTTTAACCGCCCTGAATTTCATAACCTGCTGGACTTTATAAAGAAAAACAAAGGACGGGTAAAAAAAATAGTGGTAGCTAAATGGGATAGGTTTTCAAGAAACATGGAAGCCTCGTTGAACATGATTACCTTTTTATTGAAGCTGGGTATTACTGTTGAAGCAATGGAGCAACCTTTGGATGAAAGTGTGCCGGAAAATTTATTGATGAAAGCCTTTTACTTAGCTGCTCCGCAAGTGGAAAACGCAAGGCGTTCTTTGAATACTACTAATGGTATGCGTAGAGCATTAAAGGAAGGCCGCTATGTAAGTACTGCACCCTATGGATTTAAAAATACAAGGGATGAACAAAACAGGCCAATCATTACACCTTCCGGCATGGCTCCAGTTGTTAAAAAAGCATTTGAGGAAATTGCCTCTGGCAATTTTCAAATAGAAGTGCTGCGAAAAAGTTTATTGAAAGAGGGATTGAAAATAAGCAGGAGCAATTTCTATACCCTCCTCCGCAATCCTATCTACTGCGGCTTGATTAGGGTAAAGGCTTACAAGGATGAACCGGAAGAGATTGTACAGGGCATCCATGAGCCTATTATCAGCGAAGCGTTGTTTTATGAAGTGCAAAATGTATTGGATGGAAAAAAGAAAGCCAAAACAAAATACTCGTTGGTTAATAACGAATACCCAATGAGGGGGCATTTGATTTGTCCAAGATGCGGTAAAACTTTAACGGGCAGCTCTGCCCTGGGCAATGGTGGCAAATACTATTATTATCATTGTACCGCCGGTTGCAAGGAAAGGCATAAAAGCGATGTGCCTCTCAATGCTTTTGAAATTTGGCTGAAAGACATTTCCATAAAACCCGAATTAGCAGCTTTGTATCTGGCTGTGATGGAAGATGTGTTTAAAACAAACGAAGGTGACCGGGATGCGGAAATAAAAAAGCTACATGAAAAGATTGAAACGAATAAAGAATTGCTTAGAAGTTCTGCTTTAAAGCTGGCAAAGGATGATATTGATAAATTCGTATATCATACAGTAAGGGATAAAGTGAATGAGGAAAACAGGGCTTTTGAATACAAGATTGCTGAACTAAAGAAACTGGACAGCGGTTTTAAAGAATACTGCCACTATGGTATTTCTCTGCTTAGTAATATCGGGCATTACTAAACTACAGCTACGATAGAAAACAGGCAAAGAATGCTTGGTTTGATATTCCCTGAAAA
>JANXUL010000287.1 GCA_025356235.1 Bacteroidota bacterium | reverse complement strand
CAAAGGGGTTACAACAGATATTTTAGTCGACAGCCTTAACCAGCAACTAACAAAAATACCAGGGTTATTACTTAATTATTCGCAACCAATCCGCGATAATGTAGAAGAAGCTGTTGCGGGAGTTCCCGCATCGCTGGCCGTAAAAATATTCGGAAAAGATTTCAATGTATTGGATTCATTAGCCGATAAAGTACAAGCCACACTGGGCAAGATACCGGGGATAGAAGATCTTGGAATACTGCGCAACCTCGGCCAGCCTGAATTCAGAATTGAATTAGACCAGCAAAGAATGGCCCTTTATGGCGTAAATACAGCTGATGTACAAAGTGTAATTGAAATGGCTATCGGGGGTAAGGCAGCTACCCAATTATATGAAGGCGAAAGAAAATTTGATATCCGTGTCCGATACCAGAAAGAGTTCCGGGATACGCGTGAAAAAATAGAACAGCTAATGGTACCTACACAGGATGGCACACGTATCCCTATTAAGGAAATATCAAATATACGTACATTAACAGGCCCCGCCTTTGTATATAGGGATAATAACAGCCGTTATATACCTGTCAAATTCTCCGTTCGGGGACGTGACCTTGGAAGCACTATCAAGGAAGCACAGGCTAAAGTAAATGACGCAGTAAAATTGCCACAAGGTTATAAATTAAGCTGGAACGGTGAGTTCGAAAACCAGCAGCGTGCTACCAAAACACTTGCTAATGTGGTACCGTTATGTCTGTTAGCCATATTCCTTATTTTATTCATTACGTTTGGTAATGTAAAAGATGCCATACTTACCATATTAAATGTGCCTTTCGCACTAATCGGCGGTATACTTGCCTTGCATCTCACCGGCATCAACTTCAGTATCAGTGCAGGAATTGGTTTCATTGCCCTGTTCGGGGTATGTATACAAAACGGGGTTATTTTGATCAGCGTATTCAGGAAAAATTTAGAACAAAAAATGACATTGCATCAGGCCATCAAGAATGGCGTAATGTCGCGTGTACGCCCAGTAGTGATGACAGCTTTAATGGCAGCCATTGGTTTATTGCCAGCCGCCATCAGCACAGGAATTGGGAGTGAGACACAAAAACCATTAGCTATTGTGGTGATAGGTGGATTGGTAACTTCTACTATTCTAACCTTGTTGATATTGCCTATCCTGTACAGTATGACACACCAATTTTTACACAAACGCGAAAACATGAAACTATTGAAAAGAATGGGTGCCGTATAAATTTTTGAAACAATGCTGTGAAAATAATAGGCGTACCTGAAAAGGCTTACGCCTATTTTTGTGCCCGAAAATGAAATATGAGCTGATGAAACAGTATTCTTTTTTTTTATTGTTGTTATGCGTAATCACAGCCAATGCACAGCAGGATACCGCGATGGTAAAAAAAGAAGACAAACGCTATTCATTACATTTTCAAACCACTATCATTTCACAGTACCATTTTAATTTTGCCGCACCGTATAGTGGCGATAACAGCCTGCAGCCAACCGAACCTGTCCGCACCTCTTTTTCCGGCACAGCTTTTCTCAATTACAAACCTTTTGCAAATACGTATATCGTTTTCAATCCCGAGGCTGCGGGTGGCAAGGGATTGAGTCAAACATTAGGTATTGCCGGTTTCCCGAACGGTGAAGTATACCGTGTAGGCGATCCTAAACCAAAACCATTCATCGCCAGGTTATATGTAGAACAACGTTTTCCATTAAGCAACCGAAAAGAATATGTTGAAGATGACCTGAATCAAATTGCTGAAATAACAAACACAGAGTATGTATCGGTGCTAATAGGTAAGTTTTCATTAACTGATTTCTTCGATGATTCGCAGATCAGTCATGATCCCAGAAGCCAATTCATGAACTGGAGCCTGATGGGCAATGGTGCCTGGGACTACCCTGCCAATACCCGCGGCTATACGATGGGTGCTGTAGTACAGGCAGTATATAATGACTGGGCATTTAGAACGGCCATCACTACCGTACCTATTGAAGCCAATGGTCCTGAATTACAATTCAAATTTGGCAAAGCCATGGGATTGGTTTGGGAGGTAGAGAAATCACATCTTTTTCAAAAAGATGCAGCCCGGTTCAGTTCGGTTCATGCCGGTATTTTTTGGAACAAGGCTAAAATGGGTAATTATCAGCAAGCCATTCAAAATTCAGGTGGGTTCTCACCCGATGTAACAGACAGCAGGTTGTATGGAAGGGATAAATGGGGCTATTATATAAGTATGGATAATCATTTCGGCAAACTGCACCATTTTATAAAAACCAGTTGGAACGATGGAAAGAATGAGACCTGGGCCTTTACTGAAATTGACAGAAGTTTTACCACGGGTCTTCAATTGGATGGGGAACTATGGAAAAGAAAAAATGACCGGTTCGCTATTGCTTTAGTCAGCAATGCACTTTCAACAGATCACAGTACCTATCTCGCCAAAGGCGGTTATGGTTTCTTAATTGGTGATGGAAAATTGAACTACGCTAATGAACAAATATTGGAAACATATTATTCTTTGCATCTTCACAAGAATATATTTCTCAGTCCCGATTATCAATTTATCATAAACCCGGCATATAATAAAGACCGCGGCCCGGTTCATATTGTAGCGCTTCGTTTGCATGCAACGTTCTAAGTAAGCTACCACCTGCACAAAAAAGCCGCATTAAATTGCGGCTTACTAATTTAACACACTTTTTAGTGTTTACACGGCAAATGAAGTCCCGCATCCGCAAGTTTTACTTGCATTCGGGTTGCTGAAAGTAAAACCACGGCTATTCAATCCTCCCTGCCAGTCTACCTCCATCCCAAATAAATATAACTGGTGGCTTTTATTCATCACACAGGGTATGCCTTCTATCTCAAATCTTTCATCTTCCGGTTCTGGTTTGTCAAAACCCAGTACATACGTCATGCCGCTGCAACCGCCGCCTTTCACACCCACGCGAAGGCGTTGGGTTGTATCAAATCCCTCTTCGCCCATTAAACGGCGGATCTCGATAATTGCCCCTTCTGTTAAGGTAACGGGTGATGTTGCTAT
>JANXUL010000259.1 GCA_025356235.1 Bacteroidota bacterium | reverse complement strand
CTACCAGCCAAACAGGAATAGTCAGGTTTTTTTTACGGATCAATATAATCCCATACCTGATGCACACAACCAGATTAATGAAAGGTGCCAGGAACCAGCCTAATACAATCACCACTTCATTCACGTTCTCAAACCCTTTGAAATTATGGATCCGCTGAATGACAAGGCATACAAAAAAAAGCAGGTTACAAATAAATGCCAACCTTGATAAAAAAGACAGACCTCGCATATTAAACAGGGTAACAATTAATTGATAAAATAGTTTCCTACAGATTTTTTAATAGCCGGCAGGAAGTTTAACACAAATTACATTCATTCATCATGTAAATCATACCACCAGCTATAAAAAAGTAAACATTTTTCCTGTAGGTTTGCCGATAGCCTAAAATTAACAAATGAAGAACTTTCAATGGAAATCCCTGCTGCCCCACGCCATTGCCGTGGGTATATTCCTAATTGTTGCCATTATTTATTGCAAGCCGGCATTGGAAGGCAAGGTTTTGACCCAAAGTGATGTTGTTCACTGGAAGGGTATGGCGCAGGATATGTACAATTATAAAGAAACTCATGGCCATTTTCCCTTGTGGAATAATAACCTGTTTGGCGGCATGCCCGGTTACCAGGTGGCATTGGAATCGTATAGTCCTATTCCCCTTATTTTCATGCACAATGTGTTTATGCTTTTCCTGCCTAAGCCGATTGGTTATTTCTTTTTATTATGCATCGCTTTTTATTTCCTTACCCAGGTAGTGGGTGCAAGGCCATGGTTGGGCATACTTGGCGGCATTGCTTATGCGTATGCAACTTATGGACCGATTATAGTAGCGGTAGGGCATGATACAAAAATGCAGGCCATGGGCTACCTACCTGCTTTACTGGCGGCTTTATGGCTTATCTATCAAAGAAAATATTTGTGGGGTGCAGCACTTACCGCACTATTCAGTGCGCTCCTGATTGGCATGAACCACCTGCAGATAACTTATTATTTTTTGATTGTAGCCGGATTTATGACAGCTGGTTTTGCCATTCAATGGATAAAAAAGAAACAATACAAACACCTGGCTTTATCACTTGGCATTGCTGTTGCCGCTGGCGGTATTGGTGCCTGCTTTAACATGGTTACATTAGCTACTACCAGCGACTATGCCAAAGCTACTATGCGTGGGGGCCAGTTAAATATTGATTCAACGGGCAAATCTACCAAAACAAGCGGCTTATCTATAGATTATGCTTTTACGTATGGAAGCTATGGGCAGGCCGAGAGTTTTACTTACCTGATCCCGGGTATTTATGGCGGGCCACAGGAATTAAGCACCGGATCACAGGTGTCGAAATTTGCTACTGATAAAGGGATTCCCGAAGACCAGCTGTTGCCCCTCGCCTCCCGTTATACCTATTGGGGTGAGCAGCCTGCTAACTCAGGACCGGTATACTTAGGTGCCATCGTATGCTTTCTATTCCTGTTTGGTATGTTGTACTTAAAAACATGGCATAAGTGGTGGATATTAGCAGTATGTGTACTCGCAATATTAATGAGTTGGGGTAAGAATTTTGAATTCTTTAATGCTTTCCTTTTCCATTATCTACCCTTGTACAATAAATTCCGTGCACCCAGCATTATACTCGTCATTCCCCAATTGCTGTTTCCATTAATAGGCATAATGGCTTTGCAACAATTCCTGTTTGATGAGACCAATAAAGCGGAAGCCCTCAAAAAACTTAAGACCTGTATCTATGTTACTGCCGGATTCTTCGCGGTAGCTATTGGCTTATACTTTTCATTTACATATACCAGTTCAAGTGACCAGGGATTGAAAGACTATTTTGCACAGTTGTTCGGGGGAAAACCGGAAGAAGCAAAATTGCTTTTTAATGCTTTAAAAGAAGACAGGAAATCATTATTCGGTTCCGATCTTATCAGGAGTATCCTCTTAGTTACTGCAGCCGCTGCAGCATTATGGCTGGTGGCAAAGAATAAGGTCAAAGCCATTCATGCACTAATCGCTATTATATTATTAGCATCATTTGATGTTTTATCAGTAGGCAAAAGGTACCTGAATGATAACAATTACCAGGATGCAGAAGCAGCGAACGACAGTTATTTTAAACCTACCGCAATTGACCTTGAGATAATGAAGGACAGCACACATCCACGGGTATTTAATATGACACAGCAGGACCCATTCGCAGATGCCATGACCTCCTATTTCCACCGTTCAGTGGGTGGATATCACCCCGCAAAACTGAGTATTTATGATGATATGCTTACCCGACAGTTACGCAAACAACCGATGAATATACAGGTGTTGAATATGCTTAACGCCAAATACATACTGGTGCCCAACCAACAAAATGGACAAGCCACGTTACAGATCAATACTGGTGCATTGGGACAGGCATGGTTTGTAAAGCATATCAACTATGTAAAAGACGCAGGTACCGCCCTGAAAGCATTGGATTCAGTTAACCCGAAAGACACGGCCATTGTAGAAGACAAGTTTAAAAAAGATATTGCATTTGAACCTGTGGGAGATTCAACAGCCTCTATCAAACTCATTAAAAATGATAATGATGTAGTTACTTATCAATCCATCAATACAACTAATCAATTCGCCGTATTCAGTGAAGTATTTTATGACCGTGGATGGAAGGCTTATATTGATGAGAAAGAAACCCCTATTATACAAACCAACTATGTTTTACGAGGGTTAGCCATACCGGCAGGTAACCACCAGATCAGGTTTGAATTTAAACCGGCGTCTTATTACAACAGTAATAAAGCATCCATTGGTGCTTCGGCCATAATATGGCTATTGTTAATAGCCGCTGTTGTATCCAGTATCCGAAAAACAAAAGAAGTTGCTTAAAATGGCTACCCCATCTGTACTGGGACTTGTATCGTACAAAGTATTCCCAGCACAGATGGGTGGCCAAAAATGCGTGAGTGAATTTTATTCGCATTTGGCAAATCATACAAAAGTAGTATTAGCTGTTGCGAAAGAAAATCCTATCCCACAAAATACTGGTTTCAAAGTATTCCCATTTCTTTATAACCACCCGAAAGGGATATTGAATTTCCGCTACCTGTATAAGCTTACCAGGCTAATAAAAGAGCAAGGCATTGACATTATTTTTATTGAACATTCTTATTTGGCATGGCTGGGTATTTTATTACGTTTGATAACAAAGAAAAAATTTGTCATCCGGTCGCACAATATAGAGGCGCACCGTTTTCGTGACCTGCAAAAAAGCTGGTGGCGTTTGTATAGATGGTATGAAAAACACGTACACAGAAAAGCAGACTATAGTTTTTTTATTACCGAGGAAGATAAAAACTGGGCAACAGCATATTGGCAACTGGATGAAAACAAATGTAGTCTGGCAACATATGGTACAGATATTCTTCAACCACTTTCACACGAAGAAAAAAAACAATACAGAGAGCGATTATTAGTACTATATAAATTACACCCCGCAACAAAACTTTTTCTGTTCAACGGCACATTGGATTATTTACCTAACCTGGATGCGTTGCGGCTTATCATTAGTGAACTGTTACCGCTTTTACAGGGAGCTCGTTTTGGTTTCCGCATTTTTATTTGTGGCAACCGTTTAACCGAGCAATGGGTGAAAGTATTACGTGCTTATCCTGTTATTATCTATGCAGGATTTGTTGAGGATATAGATATTTATTTATATGGTGCAGATTGTTTTATGAATCCGGTGACGCTGGGGGGTGGCATCAAAACCAAATTGATAGATGCCCTGGCCCATAACCAAACTTCCATTTCTACCCGCAGCGGCGCACCCGGTATCCCTCATACTATTGTTGGCGATAAACTGATATTGGTGAACGATTATGATTGGCCCGCATTTGTAAAAAGCATGGCCGATTTGGACATTCATTATCATTTGAATACACCCGAAGCATTTTATACCAGGTTCAATTGGGATACGATTGTACAAAAAGCACTGTTATCTTTGCCAACGCTATGAGCAACACCTTGAAAATATCTGTTGTAATTTGTACGTATAACCGCTCCGCTTATATTCAGGATGCGATGGACAGCCTATATCACCAAACACTTTCCAGGGAGCGTTATGAAGTGATTGTCGTAAACAACAATTCAACAGATAATACACAGCAGACCTGCGAAGCTTTTATCGAATCACACAATGATGCCCATTTCTATTATTTTAATGAAATACAGCAAGGTGCTTCTTTCGCTAGAAATACAGGAGCCCTGCATGTACAGTCGCCACTGCTTTGTTTTATGGATGATGATGCCATAGCAGATAAAGATTACCTGGAAAGGATCGTATTGTTTTTTGAAGAATATCCTGATGCGGGCGGACTTGGCGGCCGTATCATCCCAAAATACCTTCCGGTAGAACCCAAATGGATGAGCCATTATGTATCATCATTAGTGGGTCATTTTCATTACAGCGAAGCAGTATCCATTTTCGCTGCCAATAAATACCCGTTGGAATCTAATATGATCATCCGCAAAAATGATTTTGATGCGATAGGTGGTTTTAACAGTGCCTTACCGGGCGTTGTGGGCACTTTACGAATTGGTGGGGAAGGCAAAGATTTTTTTCTTCGGTTGAAAGCATTGGGCAGAATTATTTATTACGATCCTGCTATCCGGGTACAGCATATAGTTGAAACCAGCAAGCTAACCCACGAGTATATGTACCGGGTAGCCAGCGGCATCGGGCGTGGAGAGAGGGTGCGGATGGATGAGAAAGGGTCTTGGGCATTTTATAAAAAAACAGGGGAATATATTTTTAAGTTGGGTGCCTCTTTAGTACTCGGAATAAAATATACATTGCAGGGCAAGCCGGTAAAAGCCGGACCGGTTATCCGTTTCAGGATAGACGCATTAAAAGGTTTATTGAATCATTGATAATTGACAAAACATGGGCTTACAACTAACACTTGAAAGAAAGATCAAAGGCACATTACAAAAGTGGTTCGGCATACCTTTTACAACGCCCTCTGAAACATCGAAAGTACGCCATTGGGTACTCCCTTATTGTGTGGGCAAAGGTTGCGATATTGGTTTTGGCGGCGACAAAATAGTGAAGGTGAATTGCGATGGTATAGACTTTCCGCAGCCTTATACCCATACCGGTAAAAACAAAGTAGACATAGGCTGCGATGTAATCAATAATGAAATACCTATACCTGACAATACCTATGATTATGTTTACAGTAGCCACCTGATTGAAGATTTTGTTGATACGAAAGATGCGCTGCGCAAATTTATCCGCATCCTGAAAAATGGCGGCAACCTGGTATTGGTTTTCCCTGACCAGCCTATATATGAAGCATATTGCAAAAGACTGAAGATACCCATGAACCCTTACCACATACATCCCGATATGGGGCATGATTATATGATGAAGCAATTAAATGAGATACCCGGTATTACTTATGAATTACTATTCAGCAGCAATTGCGAACTCGATTATAATGTGCTCATTGTATTAAAGGTCACCAAACACTAAACGTAATATACATTTACAACGCATGGATCATGTAAGGGATTAAATTTTGATTGCCCCTCGTTTTTCATACTTTTGCCACAATGCGAAATCCGGAGGAGAAGGTATATATCCCTAGCAGAATCATTGGTTCACATTGGTTACTTATAAAGAAATTAAAATAGGCTACACTGAATTGGTTGCAAAAAATATTATTCAACTGGAAAAGGGAATTCGATGTCAATCAAAAACTTTCCCGGTTTCTGAGAGGCCTTGAAAAGGCCCCGGCTATTGTAAGCAATCCCCCGGTAATTGAAGGCGATGAAGTAAATTTTTCACATAGTGGTCATACAGGGGATGTTATTTACAGTATGCCCGCCATCTACTCGTTGGCAAAAGGAAGAAAGATCAACCTGTATCTGCGCCTACATCAGCCTGTTACCGACTTTACAAAAAACATGCGCCATCCCAACGGCAATGTTATGTTGAATGAAAAAAGCGTAAAGATGTTCGCCCCTTTGCTGCTGCAACAGAAAGGGTTTAATAAATGCCAGGCACTTGCCAATGAGCAAATACATTACGACCTGTCTATATTCAAAGCATTCCCTTTTGATTACAGGATGGGTAGCATTACACGGTACTTTTTTTTAACCTTCGGCATTTCAGGCGATCTCTGGAATCCATGGCTGCAGGTTGCGCCAAATACAACATTTAATGATACGATTGTTGTTGCCAGAAGCAGCAGGTACCGATCACCTAAAATAGATTATGGTTTTTTACAAAAATACCCGAAAGTGGTTTTTGTAGGGTTACCGGATGAATATGAGAATATGAAACCCATTATACCCAATATGGAGTATAAACCTGTTGCTGATTTTTTAGAACTGGCTTCTGTAATCGCGGGAAGTAAATTATTTATCGGGAACCAGTCATTCCCTTTTGCATTGGCCGAAGCTTTGAAAGTAAAAAGAGTATTAGAAGTGTTTTACCAAAGTCCGAATGTGATGGCAGAGGGGCCCAATGGCTATGCGTTTTGTTACCAGCCGCAATTTGAAAAAATAGTAAGCGACCTGTTAAACAGGTAAATATATATTCTGATGAAAACGATTTTATCCAACGCATATAGTTTTCACCGGACGAAACAGTAAAATCAATGATATGAGAAAAATCATCCGGCAATTATTGAATAAAGCAGGTTACGATATTATCAAAGTAAATGTGCACAATGATAGTAAAGCCGGGCAGATAAAAAAAGTGAAAGTGGGTAAGTTTATGATTGATATGCCCGGTAATAATGTACAAATCAGTACCTATAAATACAGGCCCGATGCGAATGATCTTTTAGGAACACTTTCCACTTGTGTGGCAAAAAAATATCCCAGCCTTTGCGCTATTGATATAGGTGCGAATGTAGGTGATACCATTGCGGTGATTAAATCAGCGATAGATATACCGGTCATTGGTATTGAAGGTGATCCTGTATCATTCAAATTCCTGCAATCCAATACCCGGCAATTTAGCCAGGTAACTGTTTTACAACAGTTTTTGGGCGATAAAAAACAGACGCTACAGGTTGAACTGGAAAAAAGTGGCTGGAATACTACATTAATTCCCACCGAAAACAAAGGTCAGGAGCTTTCTTTAAAAACGCTCGATGAAGTATTGGAAGAAAATCAACTGGCCACCCAAAACATAAAAATCCTGAAAGTAGATACGGAAGGATTTGATACCATTATCATACGCGGAGCAACATCACTTATACAAAAACAATCCCCGGTAATCTTTTTTGAATACAACAAAACCAATATGGAAGCAATTGGAGAAGATGGTATGTCTACTTTACTTTCTTTAGAAAAGTACGGGTACCATTCTGTTATCTTTTTTGATAATTACGGCAGGTACATGTTATCAACTCCCATTAATCAATATGAACTGATCAGGCAACTGCATCATTATTCCGATGACAACCATAGCCAGGTGGGTTATTATGATGTTTGCTTATTTCATGAAAGCGACAACGATATTGCCAAAAAATTCATTGACAGTGTGGCTTCCCGCTAAAAAAAGTGAATCAATTCTATTTCCATTTTACAAAGTAATTTTTCTGGGATGGCCATTCTTTGTATAGAGGAAATAACGGGTTTGTTCATAATGGTTTTCTGCTGTAAATGGACCTGTAAAATGATCACCCATTACATCCTCCCGAACAAAAAAAGCATTTAACCCCGCAAAGCTGCTACCTACCAACCTATACCCTTTTTCCAAACCCAGTTTCTCCATAGCTGTAAGGCTCGCGCCACAATTACTCGTTCGGTCCCACATTGCATTGGCATCATAGTCTACTACAAAATGATCCCCTGGCCTGAAAATAGAATTGTATTCAATCACCACTACCCGTGGCTTATAATGGGTTATGGCTTCCCACACATAATAGTCGTTCCTGTCAATATCAATAGATAAGAGGTCAAATTCTGCCGGCACCTCTCCTCTTCCGAAAAGTAATTCAATGTTTTCTGCGGTGATGAAATCTTTAATAACGGTTAACTGCTTACGGTCAATGGCTTTTACAAAGGATTCTTTTATCTCGTTGATAAATTCCGTCCCTCCATCAATCCACAACCCTTTCCATCCCTGAAATAATAAATACGTGGTATTGGTTTCTGTACCGTTCTCTACCCCAAATTCAACAAAATATTTATTAGTGGTGCCAATCCGCCTGAATATTTCCCGGATAATCCCATCCTCCCCAAATTGAGAGAACACCTGGAATTCAAACCGGTTTAATTTATCAGGAGCCTGGTAACGGGGGTTATTAATTAAATTTCTTTCCAGGTATTTTTCAGTTTCCAGGCCATGCAGCATGGCAAGTTTTATATCCATATTTTCCAGATACAAAGTGCGTCTCAACTTTGTATATAAGATCTCTTTCCATTTTTTAAATGTTCCCATCTTAATTATTGTTATTAATTTTATTTATGATAAGAGCAGCTGAACCCAAATATAGTTACAAACCATGAATA
Source organism: Bacteroidota bacterium (assembly GCA_025356235.1). GTDB lineage: Bacteria > Bacteroidota > Bacteroidia > Chitinophagales > Chitinophagaceae > Sediminibacterium. The sequence goes on along the minus strand of JANXUL010000259.1, from coordinate 2,507 downwards.
AGCTGAAAGGCATCATATACGATCTGGTTCTTTATGCAGCCACTTTTGGGATACGCAAAAAGGCCTCTATAAAAAAAATATTGATCGTACGGGTTGATGAGATTGGGGATTATATGCTCTGGCATAAATTCTTACAGGAGATTGTTTCAGCTGAACAGTACAAGGGATATACATTTCATTTTTATGGTAACCAAAGCTGGAAAACCTTGTTCCTGAATTTTGATGCAGCCTTTATACAGGAAACTTTCTGGCTGGATAAATTACTGTTTAAAAAAGATATGCCCTACCGTTACCGGATACTCAAACAGGTATACCAGCAGGGATATGATACAATAATCAACCCCACTTTTTCGCGTGATAAACGATACGACGACAGCCTCGTAAACGCCTCCAAAGCACCGCACAGGACAGGCATGGTTTCAAATTTGGAAAGTGTGCGGTCTTATGAACTGGGATATGACCGTAAATTATATACCCGTTTATTTGAGGAGAAAAAGAAACCCCTCTTCGAATTTCAGCGAAATACATTGTTTACTGAATTTATAACGGGCCGGCCCTCTTTACTAACTGATACAAGCATCGACAAAAACAAACTCCCCTCCTTTCCGGTTACTTTACCTGAAAAATATTTTGTCGTATTCCCCGGTTCCAGAAGTAAATCCCGTATCTGGCCCGCTGAAAATTTTGTACGGGTAAGTGATTACCTTTTTGAAAACTATGGGTGGACCGCCGTGGTATGTGGTACGAAAACAGATCTGGCGTATACAAATGCATTCTGCACCCAATTCCAACATGCCCTTCTTGACCTTACCGGCAAAACATCTCTCTTAGAAATGCTTAGCTTGTTTACCCACGCTCAATGCCTGTTATCAGTAGATACAGGTTCAGTACATTTGGCTGCTGCTGTGGGTTGTACTGTATTCGGCATTTTCAACGGCTCACAATACCAACGCTTCGCACCCTACCCATTAACTATGACCAATAATTTTTATGCAGTGTATCCCGATACAGTAGAAAAAGAATTGGCCAATCCTGTGTTAGCGAAGCAGAAATATGAATTTGTTGTAAACGTACCGTATGCATCAGTAAACCCGGAGAAAGTAATACTGGCTGTGCATGGGCATTATTTGGGAAAGTGAGTAGTGAGTAGTGAGTAGTGAGTAGTGAGTAGTGAGTAGTGAGAACGAAAAATCTCATTCCAACATTCAACATTTCTTTACCAATTCTCTAACCCCATTTTTTTCTTTAGGGTAAATAATCCTTTCCCAAGCCAGGTTTGCAGAAGATAATGTAAAAATTTTAACCGGAATTGCCAGATCATAAACAGCCAAGAAAAACCAAAGTAAGATTCGTATACTTTCTTATTCTCATGCAGAGAGTGCAGGTATTGCTTTGAGCTTACACCACTATCATCAAAAACAATCATCACTTTATCAATATAAACGTATGGTTCATTGGCAATACGGCACATCATGTCGTAATCCATGGCTATTTTGTACTCGCTTTTGTATAGGCAAGCCCTCCCATATACTTCTTTCTTCACAAACCAGGTAGGATGCGAAATACTGCGCATACCACGGTAGAGTTTGGTTTTATCAAATGGCTTTCCTACAACAACAGGCTTACCGGCACGCATCAGTTGAATATTGCCGCTGCTCCATTGTACTGAGGGATTGGTTTCAAATATTTCCATAACTGATGACAATACATCAACAGCAGCATACACATCTCCTGAATTCAATAAATGAGTAACAGGGCCATTGGCCTTTTCAATGCCTTTATTAAATGCATCAGCAATACCTTTATCTTTTTCGTTAATCCATCTGCGGTACGATGGTTGGGGTGTAGTCAACAGCCATTGCTCAATATCGGGCTTTGTTGAACCGTTGATCACCCAATGCTCCTCAGGCAAACTTGTTTGCGCATCAACAGATACACAGGTCTTTTTGAGGTCCGCAAGGTTATTGAAACAAATGGTGATAACGGAAATGCCGGCCATGCGCTAAGTTATTTATTTTAGATGTTGAATGGTGAATTTTAAATAACAACCGTTTCCTATGCAACATGTAAAATTCAACATTCTATAATCTCCCAAGTTTCTGTAAAAATAAAGCCAGTCCCTCTTTCTTCCGATCATCCAGCGTGTAACTGATGTTTTGGGTATAATATTTTGTAAGGTCATAGTTATCATAAGGATTTTCAGCAACCACTTCCGCAATATGAGAAACACCATAGCCATTGGCCCGGTTAAACGCATCTTCAAAATCTTCTCCCAGTTGTTTATTGGCTACCCATGCAGCAAATACAAAAGGCAGGCCGGTATGTGCTTTCCAGGCAGTGCCCAGGTCATAGGTATAAGCAGCATATTTTCTTTGCTCCAGGGCCCTGTCACCAATAACAATACCGGCAGTGGTGCCTGTGATAAATGAACGGAAATCTTCTCCTGCATCTTCCAGTACCACGTCTTTTTTCCAGTATTCTTTCAGTAATAATTTGGCAAGTGCTAC
>JANXUL010000199.1 GCA_025356235.1 Bacteroidota bacterium | reverse complement strand
TCACATTCAGGTATAATTAAAACATCCGGTTGATGGGCCAGGATATAATCTGCCTTTTTACGAAAAGCCATGTTACAGTTCCAGGTAATGATTTTCATGTAGTGACGGATAACGGTGGTTTACATTTATCATGCTTCGGATTAAAATTAACCAGTTTGTATTGGATTACCCATCATTTTACTGACTAACTCCATCCCTTCTTAAAACACCGTAAAAGCTTTGTTTTCTTTCCTTTTTCTCATTTGCAATCTTTATCTTACAGCTCCTTTAAACTAACTTCTATGCGCCTGTTGCTTGCCATTTGTATCAGTTTTTGTGCCTTACTGGGCTCTGCTCAAAACTATTATATGTTTGTAGGTACGTATACCACCGCAAAAAGCAAAGGGATATATGTATTCCGTTTCAATTCAAAAAACGGAGAAGTAAGCTATGTGAGTAATACAGACAGCTGTACCAATCCATCTTTTTTATCGGTATCCCCCAATGGCAAATACCTGTATGCAGTAAATGAAACAGGCAGAGAGTTGCCCGGCCATGTAAGTACTTTTGAATTTGATAAAACCAAAGGCAAACTCTCATTCCTCAGTCAGCAATTGAGTGGCGGTGATGATCCCTGCTTTGTTACAACTGATCAAAGCGGTCATTGGGTAATTGTTGGCAATTATAGTGGCGGCAGCCTTGCTGCATTCCCGGTTAATGGAGACGGCTCACTGCAACCTTATACCCAACTCATTCAGCATAAAGGCAGCAGTGCCAACAAACAAAGACAGGAGAAAGCGCATGTACACGCAACTTTTTTCTCCCCCGATCATCAATACATTCTTGCGCCCGATCTGGGTATGGATAAAGTAATGGTGTATCAATTTAATGCAGCCAATAAAAAACCTTTAAAGCCCGCAACAGTTCCGTTTACAGCTTCTGCACCCGGTAGTGGCCCACGGCATATTGCCTTCCACCCCAATAAAAAATTCGCCTATCTGGTAGAAGAAATGAGTGGTACCGTAAAAACATTTGCATATAACAATGGTGTATTGAAAACATTGCAAACCATTGCCACACATCCCGATACATTCAAAGGCCAGCCGGGGAGTGCAGATATCCATATTTCCCCCGATGGCAAATTCTTATACGCCTCCAACAGGGGTGATGAAAATAACCTTGCTATTTTTTCTATTGATGCGGCTACAGGTAAACTTACCACTATTGGCTACCAGCCCATAGCAGGGCAGCAACCACGCAATTTTATCATTGATCCCAGCGGTAAGTATTTACTGGTGGCGAACCAGAAAACAAATAATATCGTGGTATTTAAAAGAGATATGCAAACAGGCTTATTACAACCAACATTACAGCAAATAGAAGTGCCCAATCCGGTTTGTTTACAAATGCTTGAGAAAGAATAATGATATTGAGTAGGATGTTGAAGAAACTGAAGAAGTTAAAGAGGTTAAAAAGGTTAAAGAGGTTAAACAAGTATATTATTTATTTAACCTCTTTAACCCCTTTAACCTTTTTTAACCCCTATAACCCCAACTATACAAATGAAAAACTGGAAGATCAAAGCTTCGCTGTTTCTTAACTATTTTGTATTTGCCATTTTACTGAACAGTGTGGGAACGGTTATTTTACAGGTGCAGAATAATTATGGTATCTCGCAGGGATCGGCTTCTGTATTGGAAGCTTTTAAAGATTTCAGTATCGCCATCGTTTCTTTTTTACTTTCTTCTTATATAACCCGGATCGGTTATAAAAATGCCATGCTGATTGCATTGGGTTTTATTACAGTAGTTTGTTGTATCATGCCTTTTACTACCGGCTTCGGAGCGACTAAATTATTATTTGCAGCTGTAGGAGCCAGTTTTGCATTGATTAAAATGTCGGTGTACAGTACCATTGGCCTGGTAACCAAAAACGAGAAAGAACATATTAGCCTGATGAATTTTATCGAATCGTTTTTCATGGTAGGCATTCTTACGGGCTATTTTATTTTCAGCTCCTTTGTAGATAATAATAATCCGCACTCTACCGAATGGCTCAAAGTATATTATTTACTCGGTGCCATTTCGTTACTTGCGTTTATACTATTGTTGGCGGCCCCTTTGGACGAATCATCCATAAAAAACCAACAACCCACTTCACTGGCAGGCGACTTCCTGCAAATGTTTAAACTGATGGTATCCCCCATTGTGCTCGTATTTGTTTTTTGTGCTTTTTTTTATGTGTTGATTGAACAAAGCATTATGAGCTGGCTACCTACCTTTAATAATAAAGTATTGCTTTTACCTGCCGCACTTAGTATACAAATGGCGAGCATACTTGCCGGTTCTACCGCATTGGGGCGTTTTCTGGCCGGGATACTACTCAAAAAAATGAACTGGTTTTTAGTACTGGCCTCCTGCCTGGTATTGGCTGCCGCTTTGGTGTTAATAGCGATACCCCTGGCACAAAAAGTATCTGGTGAACCTATTACCGGCTGGGGCAATGCACCTGTTGCCGCTTTTATTTTTCCCTTAATCGGTTTATTGATCGCACCTATTTACCCCGCAGTAAATTCTATCATATTGAGTACGTTACCTGTTCAAAAACATGGGGCCATGTCTGGGCTTATCATCATATTCTCAGCACTGGGTGGTACTACCGGCTCCATCATTACAGGTCATATTTTTGAAAGTTATGGCGGGCAGAAAGCATTTTATTTTTCGCTGATACCGATGGCTATACTGATCACCTGCCTGTTTATATTTAAACGATTACAGAATAAATTCAAGGCAGCCAATCCTGGCCATCAATAATATCAGTCATGCCTATCCTGCCCCATTTTTATATTGAAAGCCTATCACCACTGTATGAAGATGTACAGTTAGCTGAGATTTTTTCCGACTCGAAATTTTTTGTAGACTGTATCCCCCGTTCCACAGTGAAAGATACCCTGTTGAAATATGAACTGGCAAAGAACCAACAGAGATTTGATCTGAAAACTTTCGTTACCGAAAATTTTATCCTGCCAGCAGCATCTGATAACGAATATTCCTCTGCCGATAAATCCTTACACGAACATCTAACCGGATTATGGAATGTGTTAACGAGAACACCTGACCAGAAGGGCGGAACCTTAATTCCCCTGCCTTATCAATACATTGTTCCAGGGGGACGTTTCAGAGAAGTATATTATTGGGACAGTTATTTTACCATGCTTGGCCTGCAGGTATCCAAAAGAGTTGACATTATTCAAAACATGGTAGATAATTTCGCTTACCTGATTAACCGGGAAGGTTTTATTCCCAATGGTAACCGCACTTATTATCTCGGCCGTTCACAACCTCCTTTTTTTGCTTTAATGGTATCCGTTCTAATGGAAGAAAAAGGGGATGTTATTCTGTTAAAATACCAAACACCGTTAGAAAAAGAATACGGCTTCTGGATGGATGGGGCAGAAACGCTTACAGCAACCAACCCTACCCATCGCCGTGTGGTGCTCATGCAGGATGGCAGTATTCTTAACCGTTATTGGGATGACCAGGATACACCAAGGCCCGAAGCGTTTATAGAAGATACCCATATTGCTAAAAAATCAGGTAAAGACCCTGCCGTTATATACCGCCATATCCGCGCCGCAGCCGAATCGGGCTGGGATTTCAGCAGCCGTTGGTTTCGTGATGAACTGACTATGGAAACCATTCAAACAACCAATCTTATACCGGTTGACCTGAATTGTTTATTGCTTTTTATGGAAACAATGCTTTCCGTTATTTATCAAAACCAGGATCAGCTAACATTTCAAAAATTTCTTCAGAAAATAAGTCAACGAAAAAAAGCCATACAACAATATTGCTGGAACGAAGAGAAAGGTTTTTATTTTGATTATCAATTTAAAGATCAGCAACAATCTGCTTCCTACACATTAGCAGGTGCTTTTCCCTTATTTATTCCTGTTGCTGATTTTGAACAATCTATTAAAGTTGCTAGGATAATTGAAGAAAAATTTTTACAACCCGGTGGGCTGCTCACTACCCTTAACAAAACCGGCCAGCAATGGGATGCACCCAATGGCTGGGCACCGTTACAGTGGATAGCTTACCATGGTTTGAAAAAAGTTCCTTATGGCCATCGTACCATTGCCAAAAAAATAAGACAAAACTGGATGCACAATAATGAAAAAGTATTTGCTGCTACCGGTAAAATGATGGAGAAATACAATGTAACCGATACTGAAAGTAAAGCTGGCGGTGGTGAATATCCCAACCAGGATGGATTTGGCTGGACCAATGGAGTGTACCTGAAATTATTGGCAGAGTAAGGGGTTATTTTGAATTTTAAGTTTTGAATGATTGAATTAATTTAAAATTCAACATTCAAAATTCAACATAGTCTATTTCTGCTTCCTGTGTTTATGATGATGGCTCTTGGGTGCTACGTGCGGATTTGCTTTGTGCTCCGCTTCAACAGCTATCCTTCGCTGGTATTGCAATGCGCCCAATCCAATTAAAGCTCCGCCCAATATCAGGGAAACATATTGAATAACAAATGTTTCACTCAATAATATCATCTGTAAAATGATCAGGATACAAATGATCACACCCTGCAGTATGATGAGGAAAGAATAGGTTTTAATTTTTTTGATGATGGAAAGAATAATAACAAAACTGAATACACCCACTGTACCCAATATCACCCAACCCGGCAGGGAGTAATCTGAAAAAGCAGAGCCATTCAGTAAATAAAAAGGTAGCCCGAGCGAATTACCTGTTGGGTCACTGATCATTTGGTATCCGCTATACAAAGCTGAAATACCTGATATAGCCAGCAAAAAAATAGATAGCTGTCGGGCTGTTCTCATGTAAAGGGGAATTAATTAATCAAATTACAAAATATACACTACAACTAAAGAACTATTTAGCCCGTGCATTTTCTGTAAGTCTGCTGTTTCGCAATAGTAAACCTCGCTCTTGAAGTATGGTTACTTCTTCACACGCACTACTTCCACATCAAATACCAATACACTGTTTGGAGGGATAGCTTTGCTGCGGCTGCGGATAGTGTATGCCAGACCAGAAGGAATAAATGCCCTGATCTTACCACCTACTTTACACATAGGCAAAGCCACCTGCCACCCTTTGATTAATCTTTTCAGCGGAAATGTTGCGGGGTTTTCTTTTGTCTGGTCGAAAACACTTCCATCCTTTAAAAGATATCCTTTATAAAAGACAGTTACGGTATCATTTATAGAAACATAATCGCCGGTACCTTCTTTTAAAATTTGGTAATACACACCGTCCTTACTACCCGTTGTATCAATCTGTTTTGCCTTAACCGCATCAAGAATCATTTGCAGGTCGCGGACAGCCTGTTTTGCACTGTCTGCATTCTTTGTCCAGTCAATAACAGGTTTTTGATTGGCAGCCGGTCTGGAGAGTATCTCCCAATATGTTGTATTAGCTTTTTGAAATCCACCATTCCACAAATAAAATTTCCCATCCAATACACCGGCACCATAATCTATTCTGTCGCCGGCTTTACCTGTAGCGTCATAAGAAAAGTTGCTCTGCATTAATTCTACCCATTGTCCGTTCTCTTTCTGTACCCATTGGTTTCCGAAAAAGGCTTTTCGTTGCAGTTGTCCATTAGTACCCAAGAAATTTTCATTAAAAGAATAGAGGTTTCGAAGGTATTGCCCGTCTTTCGGTGCTTTGAAGCTCGCTATGAGTTTCCATTTTTGTACTTCAGGCAGAAAGAAATAACCGGTATAAATAGTGCTTTGTGTGGCGCTATCTGTTAATGCAGTTACCATTAATTTATATGTTTGACCTGTTTTCCAGGGATATACCCAATGGCTATGACCACCGGTACCTTCATTACCAAAATCCTCAGCAAAAACTTCGTCGCCCTTGGCCATCAATTGTACTTTGTTTGAATCGGCTACTTTATTCCGGTCAGCGGTTTCCTTACCTGCATCCCATACTGAAAAAATTACGCGGCGTTCTGTAGCACTGTTTACCTGTATTCCAAAATAACCACGGGCAAAACCGCAAGCCATATAATAGCTATATAAATGATCGGAACCGTTTGGAATAGTGATCTCATTATAAAAAGCAACTGTTTTTTTTAATGAATCTGCCAATGGATAACGCAGATGCACCGAAGCCGCGTTGCGCCTGGTTTTCGTATTGAAGTGCATATTTTCAGTTGCCGAACCCGTTAGTTGTATTGACTGGATATCAGCAATGTTTTTACCGGTTTTTTTTACGGCAGCAATCGTAAGCTGGTAAAAGCCACTATCTTTTATGGTAACCAATCCGGCTTTAATTGTTTTAAAATTTTTTGACAGGGGAATCGTAACTAAAAATACTTTCCCTCCCACAGAAAGTCTAAGGGTACTGCCTGCCACCGCATTCTTTGCATTAATACTGACCGAGAGGTTACCTGCTTTACGGATATAAAAAAAATAACTGATTGCCTGTCCTGTATTGCTCCATTGCTGAAGGCCATTTTTTTCTGAAAACAGGGAAGATTCATCCGTTTCTGCAGGAACTGCATAACCGGTATACGCAGGAATGGTAACTGTTTGTGCCGAAATGAGTGAGCTGATGCAGGCAATTATGATGATTGAAGCAGAGCGAAACATAGTTTGATTTTTAAGTGATCAAACTTAGTAAAAGAAACTCATGCCTGCCTGAGAAAATCGCGGAACCAATAACCTGAGTTTTTAATGGTACGCAACTGGGTCTTATAATCGAGGTAGATAAGGCCGAACCTTGCTGCATACCCTTCTGACCATTCGAAATTATCGGTGAGTGTCCATGCCAGGTAGCCGTTCACGTTTACCCCTTCTTTTTTGGCCCGCAGCATAGCCGCGATATATTGTTGAAAATAATCAATACGCTGTGTATCATCTACTACCCCATTCACCAGTTCATCTTTAAAAGCTGCGCCATTCTCACTTACGATAATTTCTTTTACACCGCCATATAACCAGAAACGTTTAATCATCCGCTGAAAACTATCTGCATTAATTTCCCAGCCCATTGCTGTATGAGGCACTTTGCGGGTAGCCGCTTTTACTTCCGACGCATGCAGGTAAGGAATGAGCGCATTATATTTAACTGTGATGGGAAAATAATTTTGCAATCCGATAAAATCGAAATTAAATTTCATCCGTTCTGTATATTTCCATGCTTTGTTATACAGGTGTAATTTTTCAAGGAATGGAAAATTTTCTTCCTGCGGGTATCCACGGCCCAGTGCTGGTTCAATAAACAAACGGTTTAGCAAAGCATCGGCCCTTTTGGCTGCCAATATATCATCTTCTTTTTGTGTATAAGGTATTACCTCACTGCATGAAAAAGTGGTACCAATATTGGCTTTGCCAACCAATGCACGAACTATGCGCCCACCTTCGGCCTGGCACAGCGCGGCATTGTGTACTGCGGGTAAAAAATTACCAAGTCCTGTTTTACCCGGTGCATGCATGCCCAACATATATCCCAACGATGTAAAACCCATGGGTTCATTTAGTATGATCCAGTTTTTTACATTGTTGCCATATTCTTCCGAACAAACCGTTACAAAACGGGTGAACCACTTGAGCATCTGGTGACTTGTCCACCCACCATTCTTTTGCAATTCATGCGGCAGGTCCCAATGATACAAAGTAACATAAGGCACCAGCCCCAATTGCAAACATTCATCTATTAATTTGTGATAAAAAGCGATTCCTTCTTTATTTACCCGCCCCATCCCTTCGGGCAAAATACGGCTCCATGAAATGGAAAAACGGAATACGGTAAAGCCCAGCGCTTTTACCAGCATCAGGTCGTCTTTATAGCGATAGTAAAAATCGCAGGCTTCCGTAGGTTTCGCACCGCCTTTGATCTTGCCGGAACGGCGTGAGAAAGTATCCCAGATAGACAGCCCTCGCCCGTCTACATTATACGCGCCCTCATTCTGGGCTGCAGCAATGGCAACACCCCATAAAAAATCGGGACCAAAGGAACGGGCGTTTATTTTCTGCTGATATGACAAGTGAAACGTTTGCACAAAAGTGACCATATAAGTTGAAATACCTGATTAAGCTATTGTTATTTTCTAAGCGGCTGATTAAAAAATCAATTAAACGTTTGTTTAATTCAAACATTTGTTTAATATTTGCGTTTTCAAATCCAATTGCATGATTACCGATAAGAAAGAACATATTATGAATGCGGCCATAGAACTTTTTGCCGAAAAGGGTTTTGAGGGTAGTTCCATTCGTGACCTGGCCACCCGCGCGGATGTGAATGTGGCCATGGTGAACTATTATTTTGGCTCGAAAGACAAGCTTTTTGAGGCTATCGTAGAATACAAAGCTTCTTTCATGAGGGGAAAATTAGATGAGATAGAAGCCAATACCGAGCTTACTGAAATTGAAAAGATAGACGCCATTATAGAAAATTATGTTGCTAAGATCCTGTCCAACCCATCTTTTCACCGCGTATTGCACCAGGAACTGCTAATGGGCGATAGGGAAGCAATGCATGAAAACATTATTAAGGTATTTGTAAGGAACACTAAAACATTGAGAAGCATTATTGAACAGGGCATCAAAAAAAAGGTATTTAAAAAAGTAGATCCCGAACTTACCATGGCCACTTTAATAGGAACCATTAACCAGGTGATGCTTTCAAAAGCACTCTGTGTTATGTTGATTAACCGCGAAAACGATTTCGACCCCTATACTGATCGATCATTCAGAGACCGGCTTATCAAACACCTGAAACAAATTATGCATTCCTACTTATTAAACAACTAACAAAGCAAGTAGTATTAAACAACTAACCATAAACTACAAATCTCAAACCGATCATATGTCAGCACAAGTAACCAAAGAAAAAAAATCACCTGTCAAAATCATTGTACTCGTTACCATATTTCTTGTGGCAGGTTATTTTGGATACAAGAAGATCCACTTCATATTAACTCATGAAACAACAGATAATGCGCAGGTTGAAACACAGATCACACCTGTATTGCCACGTGTGGCAGGGTATGTAAAAAACATAGCCGTAAAAGATTATGATTCAGTAAAAACCGGTCAATTAGTGGTAGAACTGGATGATGCCGAATTACAAACACAGTTATTGGAAATGGAAGCCGACTTCCGCCAGGCAGAAGTTGATGTGATCAATGCCAAAGCTTCCCTCAACAATGCAATCGTAACACTCCGTGTAAACAAAGGCAATATCGACCTGAGCCAGATGCGCAGAAAAAAAGCAGAAGATGATCTGAAAAGGGATCAGAGTCTTTTCACCGACCAGGCCATTACTAAAAAACAATTAGACGATACACGTTTCACCGTAGAAACTTCTGCGCAGCAATTAGAGAACAGTAAAACAGACCTTACTGCAGCTGAAAGTAAAATAGCTGTACTGCAGGCAGGCATACAAAAAGCGGCCGCCGGATTGGATGTGAAGAAAGCTAAAATAGAACAAACCAAACTTAAACTTACTTACACAAAAATCTATGCTCCCCAGGCTGGCAAAATTGGCAAGAAAAATGTATCTGAAGGGCAATATGTGCAGGCAGGCACCCCACTCTTCTCTATTGTAAATGATACTACCTATTGGGTGGTAGCCAATTTCAAAGAGAACCAGTTGAAGAAATTATACCCGGGGAAAGAAGTAGATATTGAAGTGGATGCGTATCCTGATATGAAAATAAAAGGTGTGATTGAAAGCCTGAGTGAAGCCACCGGTGCCAAGTTTTCCTTACTGCCACCGGATAATGCCAGCGGCAACTTTGTAAAAGTTACCCAGCGTGTGCCGGTTAAAATTCAGATTAAAAACATTGCCAAGTACAGGAACATGCTGAGAGCGGGATTGAGTGTATTTGTAAGCGCAGAAACGAAATAACCCCTTGCCTGCCTTCTCTTAAAAGACGCAGAAAAAAAATTGTATGGCAACACCAAAAGGATTTGCGAGAGCAATCATTGTTATAACCACCGTAACCGCTGCAGTGATGGAGTTGATTGATACTTCCATCGTGAATGTGGCATTGAGCGATATGAGTGGCAGCCTGGGGGTAAACATAGAAGACATCAGCTGGGTAATTACTTCTTATGCGATTGCCAATGTAATCATCATCCCATTAACAGGCTTCCTGGCTGAATATTTCGGAAGAAAAAAATATTATATCGTTTCCATGATCATTTTCACGGCTGCCTCTTATATGTGCGGGCAATCATCAAGCCTGGTAGAGATCATCATCTGGCGTTTTGTACAGGGGGTGGGTGGTGGTGCCTTGCTATCCACTTCTCAAGCGATATTATTCGATGCTTTTGAAACCAAAGACAGGCCCATTGCTGCCGGTTTATTCGGGATGGGTATTGTACTCGGCCCCACACTCGGCCCAACACTTGGCGGTTACATCATAGACCATGCATCATGGCCATTAATTTTTATGATTAATATACCCATCGGTATACTTGCCACATTCTTATCATTCACTTTTATTGATAAGAAAGTAGGGGAAGGCAATAAGAAAAAAGAGATCAAGATAGATTACACAGGCATCCTGCTGCTCATGGTGGGTATTGGTTGTTTACAATATGTATTGGAAAGGGGTGAATCGGAAGATTGGTTCAGCAGTACAATCATACAAATCACCTCGGTACTCGCTTTTGTTGGTATGGTTGGGTTTGTATGGTATGAGTTAAGTATCAAAAATCCAGCAGTAAACCTGAAAATACTCGGCAACCGTAACCTTGCTTTTACTACCATTTTTACGTTTGTAGTGGGCGTAGGGTTATTTACATCGGTATTTGTGTTTCCGGTATTAGCACAAAGAACATTAGGTTTCACAGCTTTTGAAACAGGCTTAACCTTATTGGCCCCAACTATGATCACTGTTGTAATGATGCCCCTAATAGGAAAGTTGATGAGCAAAGGTGTATCACCCATTCCATTCGTGGTAGTGGGTTTCCTTTTATTCGCCGCTTATTCCTGGATGAGTGCAGGTGTTAGTCCGGATGTAGGCAAAGAAGATTTCTTTATTCCCCTTGCCCTTCGTGCAGTAGGTATCAGTATGGTACAGCTACCACTGATTAACCAGGCGGTGGCAGGGTTGCAGCCTAAAGATTATCCAGCAGGTATTGCGTTGAATAATATGATCCGTCAATTAGGTGGCGCATTCGGAATTGCACTGGCTAATAATTATATCGCCCATCAATATGCGCAACATCGGTATGATCTGGTAACCAAAGTAACCGGCGAATCGCAGATGTTTTTAGAACGCAGCAATACCATCACACAAGGCATCATTGCGCGTTCGGGCGATGTGGCCGGTGCCAGTAACAAAGCCCTGGCTACCATTAATAATGTGGTTGACAGGCAGGCATATTTTCTTTCTTACTTAGATACTTTCCGCCTGATCACTATCTTTTTTGTACTGGTGATACCGTTAGTAGTATTCCTAAGGGTGAAAAAGAAATCAGCAGATGAGGTGGCCGCTTCGATGAAAGCGGCAGCAGAAGCACATTGAGGAAAGAGACTCGGGTATTTTGAAAATGGGAAATTGAAAGAGGGGTCTTACAAATGAATTGAACAATAAAAAATAATAATAACCGCAGAATCAACATACAATGAAAAAGATATTTATTACGTTAGGCAGCATCGTTACTGTTCTGTTTTCGCAGGCACAGGTAACGGTGAACAATGAACTGAAAGGTTTGATCAGTCAATCATTCAGCTACTTTCCGAGAGTGAAGGAAGTACAAAATACGGTAGCTACCGCTCAGGAAAAACTAACCTTAACAGGATTAAACAAATACCCTGATGTTACGGCAGATGCATCGTATGCCTATGTAAGGCCTAAAATAGAAATCCCACTTAACGGTAATAATTTTCAGTTTGCACCTCTTCATAATTTAGGAGGCGCAGTTAATGCAACCTATCCCTTGTTTGATTTTGGAAGGCTGCAGGCAAATATTGAACGATCAAAAGACGACCTGCAATATGCCAATCACAATGTAGATTATGTAAAGTCGCAGTTAGCTTACCAGGTAGCTAACATCTACTATAATATTGTTTACCTGCAAAAAACGATCAGTATACAGGACAGTGTATTGACTTTTTTGAGTGATAATAAAAGAATGGTGGAAAGCCAGTTAAAGAACGGTACAGCATTGAGGATAGACCTGCTGAACATCCTGGCTACCATTGATAATGAAGACAATCGGAAAGTTGATCTGGCCAATAGCCTTCAAAAGCAATTGAACCTGCTGAAATATACGACCGGCATCAAACTAAGTGCCGGCAAAGCATTTGATTTCGATATCAACCTTACTGATGCGAATAGTGCATTGGCATTGGCACAGGAAAACAATGTGGATTTTGTTCTTGCCAAAGACAAGATCAAACAATCTGAGAGTGACCTGGCCATCACTAAAATTGCTGAAAAGCCGATGGTAGGACTAAAAGCAGCAGCGGGTATTAAAAATGGATATGTACCTTATATTTCCGATATGCGGTTTAATTATTTAGCCGGTGTTTCTTTTACTATGCCCATATATAATGGCGGAAAAAATAAACAGCAGCAGAAACTGCAACAAAATATCATTAAACAAAACCAGATGGCTGTTGAAACCTTAAGTAGCAACTATAAAAAAGACATTGAACAGGCATTAACAGATATTGCCACCAATTTAGAAAGGATAAAAAATACAAGGGGCCAGGTAGATCAATCAGTGGCTGCCCAGGCATTGGCTTCTAACCGTTTTAAAAGTGGCACAGGCACTAATTTAGAAATTACCAATGCAAGTACAAACGTGCAACGTGCTGCACTCACCAAATTACAATATGAATACCAGCTTTGTTTGGCTAAAGTAGAGTTAGCGCGGTTGATGGGGTATGCGTATTGGTAGGGTTAATTACGAATTATCAATTACGAATTGCAGGTTATCAATTACAAATTATCAATTACGAATTACGGGTTATCAATTACGAATTCGTAATTCGTAATTAATAATTCGTAATTAATCCCTATTTCGCGTCAAACCATATCGGTGTTGCATCATCAGCAACAGCATTGTAGTTGATGAATAGTTCTTCGCCCTTTTTTATAATACGGACTGTTTTAATGCTCATAAGGTTTGTAGTGAAATCCATCTCATAATCACAATTGGCATTATAGGCATGATTATATAACGAGAGATAGCCTAATGCAATACAGGCTTTTTTTCTTTTATCACCCCATTCAAAAATATAATCGAACAACAGGGTTTTCTCAACCAGCTTCCGGTCTTTTTCGCTTAATACCAATACTGGGGAAATTTCAATAACAGTATGGGAAGGGATTTTTTCTGAGGCGAAAATACCTCTGCCCCGCTTATCCGAAGGTGCCACAACTAAAATCGGTAGTATCATAATGCAGTGAAGGTAGCGGAAAGAAAGCTAGGGATTGAATATCGAATATTGAACAAAGAATTGTAAGTATCGAAGTGACTTTCACCTCATCATTCAAAATTATTTGTTCAATATTCGATGTTTGTCCCCGGTAATTACTGATTTTTAATTACCGATTACTAATTAAATTGCACCCATGTCACTCGAATTAGACCAACCCGGCATCTTTGAGCAGTTTGAACAACTGATTTCCAAAGAAGATAAACTTGAGATCCGTGAGTTCCTGGATGATCAGAACATCAGTGATGTGGCTGACCTGATAAACGAATACCCGGAGTACGAAGCGCAGATCATTGCCAATATGGCCATACACCGTGCTGCCAGTGTGTTTAAGATATTGGATATTTCACAACAAAAAGATATTGTTAAAGAACTGCCATCGGCAAAAACAGCTGAATTATTAAATGAGTTACCGGCAGATGACCGTACCGATTTTTTAGAAGAACTGCCCAAAGCGGCTATTCGCGACCTGATTAAACTGCTCGATCCTGAAGAAAGAAAGATTACCCTTTCCCTGCTTGGTTACCCGGAAGACAGTGTGGGCCGTTTGATGACACCGGATTATGTATACGTTTATCTCCATAACACGGTGAGTGATGTTTTTGATACTATCCGTAAGCATGCCAAAAACAGTGAGACCATTGATGTGATTTATGTGATTGATGCGAACGGTCAATTAATAGATGATATCCGTATACGAGATGTAATCCTTGCAACGCCGGATAAAAGAGTAGATGAAATTATTGATGGGCGTTTTGTTTCCTTGGATGCACATGCAGACCAGGAACATGCCAGCCAGGTATTTAAAATGAATAACCGTGTAGCCCTTCCGGTGGTGGATGATAACAATATCCTGCTCGGTATTGTAACCATAGATGATATGTTATGGGTGGCCAATGAAGAATTCAGTGAAGACATGCAGAAAATGGGTGGTACCGAAGCATTGAATGAGCCATACCTGGATACTCCCCTCTTAAAATTATTCCGTAAACGGATTGGTTGGCTCGTGGTTTTATTTTTGGGTGAAATGCTCACTGCCACCGCTATGGGTTATTTTGAAGATGAGATAGCCAAAGCAATTGTACTTACTTTATTTATACCCTTGATTATTTCGAGTGGGGGCAATAGCGGTTCGCAGGCTTCCACCCTGATTATACAAGCGATGGCAGTTAGAGAAATTACTGTTGCAGACTGGTGGCGGGTACTCCGCAGAGAACTAACCAGCGGGTTATTACTGGGTACCGTGTTGGGCTCAATCGGGTTTACCCGCGTAGTGTTATGGCATTCCATTGCACCAAAACTCTACGGAGACAATTGGATGATGATAGCAACAACCGTGGGGTTTTCTTTGGTAGGTGTTGTATTGTGGGGAACTTTAGCAGGCTCTATGTTACCCATCCTGCTTAAAAAACTCGGTGCCGATCCAGCCGTATCCTCCGCTCCTTTTGTTGCAACATTGGTTGACGTAACGGGGTTGATCATTTATTTCAGTGTAGCATCTTTACTCATTTTGTAGGCGTAGTAGGTATTAGCTGTGGTTGATATACCAGCATCTTTGTATAAAAAATTATAGTTTTTGGAGTAATTTTTCTTTTACCACTGTCTCCCATTCGTTTTTTAAAATACTCAGCACAATACTATCCCTTCGGTTCCCGTTGGCCTTAAGGGTATTGCTTCTTAAAATACCTTCTTCTACACAACCGATGCTTTTCATCGCGGCTATACTTCTTGTATTGGTATTATCTGCCCTGAATTCCACCCGCTCCATACCCATTTGTTCAAAAGCAAATTGCAGTAACAAAAATTTGCAATGCTTATTCAATCCCGTGCCCTGAAATTTTTTACCATACCAGGTATACCCCAACTGTAAAACTTTATTAGCAAGCTGGATATCATAAAAACGGGTGCAACCCCCAAATTCCTGCGAACGCTTGTCAAAAACAATAAAAGGGTATTCTTTACCCATTTCCCTGGCCGCTAACGCACTGTTTATATAATTTTTTAGATTTTCTTCGCCAGCAACCGCCACTAAAGAATATTTCCATATTTCGGGCTCCTGCAAGGAAAATAACAGCAAATTATTGCAGTCTTCCTTCTGTAAAGGCCGCAATAAAACGCAGTCATCCTCTAAAAAATAATCAGTTTGGCAATCAAATACAAAGCTCATTTCGAAAATTATACTTTTAAAAACTGTTTAATCGTTTAAATACCACGTGCTTTTGTGCAAAATAAGTAATCTTGCCATTAATTTAATCTGATAAACTGTAAGTTAATATGTGTGGAATTGTAGGTTATACCGGTCCAAGGGAAGCATATCCCGTAATTATTAAAGGATTAAAACGTTTGGAATACCGCGGATACGACAGTTCCGGGGTGGCCTTACTTAATGAAGGGAAGCTGAATGTTTACAAAAAGAAAGGTAAAGTAGCCGAACTGGAAGAAAGTGTATTAGGTAAAGACCTGCACGGGCATATTGGTATCGGGCATACGCGATGGGCTACGCATGGTGAACCCAGTGATAGAAATGCGCATCCCCATCAATCACAAAGTGGCGAGTTGTCTATGATACACAATGGCATTATAGAAAATTATGTACAGATTAAACAGGAGTTACTTTCAAAAGGGTATCACTTTACAAGCGATACGGATACCGAAGTCCTTCTGAACTTCATTGAGGACATCAAAAAAAATAACAGTTGTTCTGTAGAAGAGGCCTTGCGCATTGCCCTTAAACGCATAGTGGGCGCTTATTGCATCCTGTTGATCTCTAATGAAGATCCAGATACCATTATCGCTGCCAGAAAAGGGAGTCCCTTGGTTATCGGCATTGGTAAAGGTGAACATTTTTTAGCCAGTGATGCATCCCCCATCATCGAATACACCAAAGAAGTAGTGTATGTAAACGATTATGAAATAGCCATTGTTCGCCCCGATGAATTGATTTTAAAAAACCTGGGTAACGAAAAACAAACCCCCTTCATTACCAAATTAGATATGGAACTGGCCGCTATTGAAAAAGGTGGATACGACCATTTTATGCTGAAAGAAATTCATGAACAGCCCGAAACCATTTTCGACTGTTTACGGGGAAGGCTTCTTACTTCAAGTGGCCAGATAATGATGGGCGGCATTGAAAATAACCTGGAAGCATTTATAAAAGCACCGCGTATTATCATCGTTGCATGCGGCACCAGCTGGCATGCAGGGCTTATTGCCGAATACATGATTGAAGAATTATGCCGAATACCGGTAGAAGTAGAATATGCATCGGAATTCCGTTACAGGAACCCGGTAATTCATCAGGGAGATGTGATCATTGCCATATCACAAAGTGGCGAAACAGCGGATACCCTGGTAGCGCTTGAGAGTGCCAAAGAAAAAGGAGCTTTCATTTTTGGCGTAGTAAATGCCGTTGGCAGTAGCATAGCCAGGCTAAGTCATGCCGGTGCCTACACACATTCCGGCCATGAAATTGGTGTAGCCAGCACCAAAGCATTTACGGGACAGCTGGCTGTACTCACGATGATGGCTTTAAAAATAGGCTATGCGAAAGGAACCATTGATGAAACACGTTATATGCAACTGATGCAGGAGCTGGAAGCTATTCCGGAAAAAGTAAAAGAAATATTAAAAGACACAACAAACATAGAGCGCATCGCAATAAAATATAAAGATGCAACTGATTTTCTTTTCCTTGGGCGCGGATATAATTTCCCGGTAGCATTAGAAGGCGCTTTAAAATTAAAAGAGATCTCTTATATACATGCCGAAGGCTACCCTGCCGCTGAAATGAAACACGGGCCTATTGCTTTGGTAGATGAAAAATTACCCGTGGTATTTGTTGCCACCAAAGATTCTTATTACCAGAAGATCGTATCTAACGTGCAGGAAATAAAAGCCAGAAAAGGAAAAGTAATTGCCGTTGCCACAGCTGGCGACGAAATTATACCCGGTATGGCAGATGATGTAATGCTGGTACCCGATGCAGATGAAGTGATTGCTCCCTTGTTAAGCGTTATCCCTTTACAATTATTAAGTTATTATGTTGGGCTTGCCAAAGGTCTGGACGTTGATAAACCCCGCAATCTGGCGAAGAGTGTTACTGTGGAATAAGTGAATTGTGAATCGTGAGTAGGAACTATATTAAGAATCTTTTCATTCTACTCACCACTCACAACTCACGATTCACGATTCACCCCCCCTTCCTTTTGAATGAACATAAACAGCTATGCATGCCAAAAAATATCATCTATAAAACACCACTGGTTACCCTGGGTTACAATTTTATTAAAGGAGCGGATTTACCAAAAGGCAAGGATGAGTTTTACCTGCGGGATATGCAGATCAAAAACGGCATTACTTACCGTCGCTTATCTGCTTATGAAATAGAAATGCTGGTACGTAACGGTAATACAAGTGATGACTGGAATAATATCCTGGTATCAAATGCATTCAATCCTGAATTGGTAAAAAACTGTAAATTTTATGGGCTGGTACGTATTGGAAAACTGGAACCTTTTTGTATGGGCTTCAGCGACCTGAAAGCACCGGTAGGCTTATATAATTCTACCATTATCAGTTGTGATTTTGGCGACAATGTGGTGATTGATAATGTTAACTACCTATCTCATTATATAATAGGAAGTGAAGTAATCATTACCAATGTTAATGAACTGGTTACTACCAACCACGCCAAATTCGGGAACGGCATTTTAAAACAGGGTGAAGATGAAGAAGTACGTACCTGGATGGAAATATGCAATGAAAATACCGGGCGCCGCGTAATGCCTTTTAACGGAATGCTGCCTGGCGATGCGTATTTATGGAGCCGGTATAGAAATGATGAGGTACTGCAGGAAAAATTTAAATGGCTTACCGAACAAAAATTTGATAACAGGCGCGGCTATTACGGTAAAATAGGCGACAGGACTGTAATTAAAAACTGCAAAATTATTAAAGATGTATGGGTAGGAACGGATGCTTATTTTAAAGGCGCCAATAAACTCAAGAACCTTACAGTAAATTCAGGTGAAGAAGGACGAACACAAATTGGTGAAGGCTGTGAGGTTGTAAACGGCATCATTGGTTTTGGTTGTCGGATGTTTTATGGCGTTAAAGCTGTTCGCTTTATCATGGCATCGCATTCGCAATTGAAATACGGGGCTAGGCTTATCAATTCTTATCTAGGTAATAATGCCACCATTTCCTGTTGTGAAGTTTTGAATTCACTTATTTTTCCTGCACATGAGCAGCACCACAATAATTCATTTTTATGCGCGGCACTGGTGATGGGACAAAGTAATATTGCTGCAGGTGCCACCATAGGCTCTAACCATAACAGTCGCGGTGCTGATGGTGAGGTCATTTTAGGGCGTGGTTTCTGGCCGGGACTTTGTGTAAGTTTAAAACACAATTCGAAATTTGCCAGTTTCAGTATTTTAACCAAGGGCGATTATCCCGCTGAGCTAAATGTACCTATCCCATTTTCATTGATCACGAATGACGTAAGCAAAGACCAGCTTACCATTATGCCAGGCTATTGGTTCCTATATAACATGTATGCTTTGGCCCGCAACTCATGGAAATCTGTTAACAGGGATAAACGCATCGAAAGGATACAGCATATAGAATACGATTACCTCGCTCCAGATACCATCAATGAACTGTTTACTGCTTTGCAACTGATGGAAACAGCTACCGGCAAAGCTTACGCCAAAACGGATGCTGCGGATAAAAAAAATACTGATAACAATACAGCAGGAAAACATTTATTAAAAAGTGGTAACAGGATCGTTAATGAATTAGAGATTATCGCCGACAATATTGAAAACAGCAAAAGAAAAACAGTACTGACCAAAGTATTGCCCGCCTACCGGATTTTTGAAGAGATGATCGTTTATTATGGTATGATGCAGTTATTGCAATTGCTCAACGAAAACGCGTTCAAGACTTTCGAAGAATTAACAGCATCACTGCCCGCAAAACCAACACGCACAGAATGGATAAATATTGGCGGCCAGTTAATGCCCGCGGAAGAGGTAAATACATTGAAAGAAAAAATAAAAACAGGAAAGATAAAATCATGGGATGGGGTACATGAATACTACCAGGGGCAGGGAGACAAATACCCGCAACAAAAAATAAAACACGCATTGGCTTCCTTATCTGAAATAACAGGAATCTCGCTGAAAAAAATGGCACCATCTCAATTTTCCCACCTGTTAGATTCAATTATCGTTACAAAAGAATGGATGACCAAAGGCATATACGATTCCAGGGCAAAAGATTACACCAATCCTTACCGGAAAATGGTATATGAAAGTATCCCGGAAATGAATGAGATAATAGGAAAGCTGGAAGATAATAGTTTTATCAAACAACAGGTAGCAGAGTTGCAGTCTTTCAAAAAAGACATCGTTGCACTTAAAAAACGTTTTAAACTTAAACCTTGATGTAGGCGCAAAACGCTTAATGCAAAAACGCTCAACGCGAAACCTGTTCTGCGTTGAGCGTTTTGCGTTGAGCATTTAAAACCTTAAGCCAAGTCCCAACTGTATCTGTTGGTTCGTCCATTTTTCTTTGTTATCAATATCATTGATATTCTGCAACCCAATATTATAACGTCCGTATACTCTGAGGAATGTAAAATTAAGCTGCGCGCCTGCAACCATCGAAAAATCGCCATTCTTAAAAGCGGATTGCCCGCTCTGCAGGAATGTCTTATCCTCACTGAGTAAAATACCAAATTGTGGTCCAGCATTAAGGCTTAAAATACTGCCGATATTATAACGGAGAAGCACAGGAATAGAGAGGTAATTAAGTTTAATTTTCTCGCTTCCATTAGGATTGGCAACAGATGTATATAAGGTATTCAAATTAGAGCGCCTGCCTGAAGTCTGGTTCCATAAAACTTCGGGTTGGATACCCCATTTTTTATTAAAGTCAATTTCAGCAAATCCACCCGCATGGTAAGAGAGGTCAAAGCCATCTTTAAAAGATTGACCTTCTATTTTATTCAGGTTCGTACCTAATTTAATGCCTAACCTTACGCCTCCCTGTGCATAAGAGGCTGCTGTAAATACAATAATGGCTGTAGCTGCCAGTAATAATCGTTTCATAAGATGTTATTTTGTTTCCTAACATATTTCCAAGACCATGCCAAAAATTATAAACACATTAAAAATGATCCATGTATGTGTTAAAGAAGTCTTAACAAATGGGATTGTGGTTAGTGAGTAGTGAGTTGCAAATGACCTATGGCGAATGGCCAATAAGGAAATATCTTTTTAAAAAAGATCATTTTCACTCACAATTCACTACTCACAACTCACTATACCAACTCTATCATCGTTATCTCCGGTAAAATACCTACCCTGCCGGGATAGCCGATAAATCCATAGCCGCGGTTCACATATAATTTTTGCGGGCCATCTTCATACAAACCCGCCCATTGCTTATACATCCATTTTACCGGGCTCCATTTGAAATAGGGATTTTCTAATCCGAATTGCATCCCATGGGTGTGACCGGCAAGCATCAGGTCAATATCTGTATACTTTGTTTTTACTTCTGCATCCCAATGACTGGGATCATGGCTCAACAATATTTTAAAAGGGATTTTTTCCGTTCCGGGATACGCCTCGTTCATTTTGCCATATTTAGGAAATCTTCCCTTAGCACCCCAATTTTCAATACCTAAAAGTGCTATTTTTTCACCGCCTTTTTCTAGTAAAACATGTTCATTCATCAACAAACGCCAGCCCAGATTGGTATGCACCTGCTTTAATCTGTCTAAGTTTTCTTTTTTGGCCGCTTCCGAAGGCCATGATACATAATCTCCATAATCATGGTTACCCAGTGAACTGAATACGCCCAGGGGCGCTTTTATGCGGTTAAATACGTCCATGTACTCAGTCATTTCATCTGCACGGTCATTTACCAGGTCACCTGTAAATAAAACGAGATCGGCCTGTTGTTGCAGTATCATATCTACGCCATGGTTTACTGCCGCTTTATTTTGAAAACTGCCGCTGTGTATATCACTGATATGAATAATTTTTAATCCTTTAAAAGCTTCGGGCAGGTTGGCAAAAGCAAGTTTTACTTTCCTAAGCTGGTAATTGTATTTGTTACTGAAGCCATATAAGAGTGTGCCGAATAAAGCACTGCCTACGCCCAACCCAAGCCAGCTAAGAAAACCGGAACGGGGTATGCTATTTCCTTCATTCATATACTGCGCACCTGTTTCGCGAAAGAGTTTACTCATTAACCATAAGGCCCCACGCCGAAGATCATCCGTAAGAAAAAAAACAGATCCTACCAGCTTGGCAAAAAATAAACCTACCAGTATAGCGAATACATAATTACGAAACAGTTTGGACGTTTGCAAAGCCTGTATATACGGGAACGATAATAATGCTGCCAACGTTAACCCGGAAACCACCCAATAGGTTATATGAATAGCCATTCTTGCCTTGTCGCTTGAATTTTGTGTAACGGTTTTGAGTGCCTGGTAAACATAAAAGTCTAAGAGTAACATGATCGCGGCTATAATCCACCAGGTGCTTGCATTTCTCATGAAAAAGGGTTTATTTGTTTTAGAGGCAGACGTTTACTGCCCGTATTTATTGTACCAATGGCCTGTTTTTACAAACAGAACCGGGTAAAGATAGCGGTTGAAGCCGGGCGATTAAAGGAGGAAGTAGGGAAGCATACCCTCAAAAGCATAGCCTGCAAGCATTTCAGTCTTAATTTACCTATGTTGAAAACTTGCCTTCCATCCATAACACTGTTTGGATAATATTGTTTCGGCAGATGTTCCCTAAAGTGTATTTTTGACGACTTTCAATGAAAGTGCTATTATGAAATTAACTTATTATGGACATTCCTGTTTTCAGGTATCAATAAAGGGTAAAAAAATCCTTTTTGATCCTTTTATCACCTATAATGAGCTCGCCAAAGATGTAAGCGTAGATAGTATTGAAACGGATTATATTTTCTTATCACATGGCCATGTAGACCATATTGCGGATTGTATCAGTATTGCCCAAAGAACCGGTTGCCAGGTGGTAGCTAATTGGGAAATTCATGAGTGGCTGAATAAAAAGGGCATTTCCAATACCCACCCTATGAATACCGGTGGCAAATGGAATTTCGATTTTGGTAAAGTAAAATGTGTGGTGGCGCAGCACAGCAGCGGCTTGCCGGATGGCAGTTACGGTGGTAACCCTATGGGTTTTATTTTCACTTCCGAGGAAGGTAATTTCTATTATAGTGGTGATACAGCTTTAACGCTAGACATGCAACTAATACCCAGCTGGGCCAAACTGGATTTTTCAGTGCTCCCCATCGGTGATAATTTTACGATGGATGTATCAGATGCGGTGCGTGCAGCAGACTTTCTACAATGTAAAAAGATTGTAGGGGTACATTACAATACATTTGGCTTCATCAAGATAGATATGGCAGCTGCAACCACTGCCTTTGCAACGGCAGGCAAAACATTACTGTTACCGGCTATCGCAGAAACCATTGATTTATAAATATTCATTTTAAAAAGCCCTTAGGGGTCAGGAGTGGTACTTATGGCGAGAATTATCGGAGTGGCCAATCAAAAAGGCGGAGTGGGCAAAACAACAACTGCCATTAATGTGGCAGCCAGCCTGGCCGTGTTGGAATTCAAGACACTGTTAGTAGACGCAGACCCACAGGCAAACAGCACCACGGGTGTTGGTTTTGACCTGCACAATATTACCAATAGTCTCTACGATTGTATGGTGAATAATGTATTGGCCGTAGATGTAATCCTGAAAAGCGATGTGCCTAACCTGGATATCATCCCTTCACATATTGACCTGGTGGGTGCAGAGATTGAAATGATCAATTACCCAAATCGCGAAAATGTTTTAAAAGGTATATTAGAACCTGTGCGTGATAAGTATGATTTTATTATTATTGACTGCTCCCCTTCCTTGGGGTTGATTACTGTAAATTCTTTAGTGGCTTCAGACAGTGTGATTGTGCCCGTTCAGTGCGAGTTTTTTGCATTGGAAGGACTGGGTAAATTATTAAACACCATTAAAATCGTACAAAACCGCCTGAACCCCGAGTTACAGATAGAAGGTATTTTAATGACTATGTATGATGGCCGTTTACGTTTATGCAACCAGGTGGTAAGTGAAGTAAGAAGGCATTTTGATGATATGGTTTTCGATACCATCATCCACCGTAACACCCGGCTAAGTGAAGCCCCAAGTGTAGGCAAACCCGTTATCTTATACGATGCAGAAAGCAAAGGAGCCATCAACTACCTCAACCTGGCCAAAGAAATTTTACAGAACAATGGGATGACGAAGATGTCTAACCAGGAAAGAATAATAGAGTGAATTAATAATTAGTAATTACCAATGACTACACCCAAACAAAATAAAGACCTTATAGGAAAAGGGCTACGTTCTTTATTACAGAATATTGATGCCGATCTGAAAACAACTGCCGGCTCTCTAAAAACCGATGTGGTAGAACAGGTAACACATACCAGCCGTATATCCCTTTCTGATATCCAGATCAACCCCAAACAGCCGCGTAGGGATTTTGATGAAACCGCTTTGAATGAACTGGCTGCATCTATCAAACTGCATGATATTATTCAGCCACTCACTGTTTCTAAATTAGCCGGCGGCAAATACCAGCTGATTGCCGGTGAACGCCGTTTCCGTGCTTCTAAAATAGCGGGACTGAAAGATGTTCCGGCCTATATCCGTCAGGCAAACGACAGTCAGTTATTGGAGCTCGCATTGCTCGAGAATTTACAGCGCGAGGACCTGAATGCAGTAGAAATTGCCATCAGCTACAAACGTATGATGGAAGAACTGAGTTACACACAGGAACAGGTTGCCGAACGGATGGGTAAGGAAAGAAGTACCGTAACCAATTATATCCGCCTGTTAAAATTACCACCCGACATCCAACTCGCCGTACGCAATGGCAGTTTAAGCATGGGGCATGCAAGGGCTTTGGTAAATATTGATACGATTGACAGGCAATTATTTGTTTATAAAGAAATACAGCAAAAAAGCCTGAGTGTGCGCCAGACAGAAGAATTGGTTCGCCAGATGTACAAAGCTGAAAAGCCTGGTGCTGTTAAATCTTCCGTAAAGTCTGATCTGCCCGCTGCATACAAAAAAATTGAAGATAATTTAGCTTCCCATTTCGCAACTAAGGTAAAGATGGTTCATAATAAAAAAGGATATGGCAGCATCACCATCGAATATTATTCACTCGAAGAATTAAATAAACTCCTGGATGCGATGAATGTAACCGTGAGTTAATGCTTACATGAAATCAGACAGGCTCTTCATATTATTTTTTTTGTGTGTTGGATTGTTAAGCCATGTATCGGCTCAGGACGACAAAAGAGGACTCGCCAATGCTAACCTTTTGTCTGGAAAAAAAGATTCAGTAGTGCCCGTAAAAAAAGATACTGCACTTATTATTGCAACCGTTAAGAAAGATACCGTTGCCAAACATATTCCCCGCATTGCTACCCGCCGCTCCGCATTGATACCAGGCTGGGGCCAGGCTTATAATAAAGAATACTGGAAAATACCAATCGTTTATGGGATCATCGCTATCCCTACGGTGTTGTATTTTTACAACAACAGTTATTACAAAAAAACAAAATTCGCTTTTGAAGCAAGGTTCAAAGAGGCGAATAAAGATAGCAGCGATGTCCCTTTCATTGATGATCAGTTAAAAAATCTGAGCATTACTTCTTTACAAAGCTACAGGAACGCATTCAGGCGCGACAGGGATTATTCCATACTCTATTTCCTGCTTGCCTGGGGATTGCAGGTGGCAGATGCAACTGTATTTGCACACCTGAAACAGTTTGATGTGAGCGATGACCTGTCAATGAATATAACGCCCACCTTTAATCCGTATACAAGAACCCCCGGTTTAGGTCTTACCCTGAACCTGAAAAACGCTTCCCACAAGCAGGCCATTACGCGTTAAAGCTTCTGATGAATTACTTTACTTAGATTGTTTAACATAGTGGCGTTGTAGCACTATATACTAAAATTATTTTCTTACATGGGCCAAAAACACAAGTGAAGAATATACGTTTAATGGCACACCTCATGACCTGTTTAGGAATTAACTTCGTACTTTCATTATACAAAAATTATTTAAACGAGTAATCATGAGGATTGCATTGATCGGTTACGGAAAAATGGGGCAGGCGATTGAGTCTATTGCCCTTGCAAAAGGACATGAGATTGTACTGAAGATTGATATTAACAATGCAGCCGACCTGAACAGGGAAAATATTGCCAAAGCAGATGTAGCCATTGAATTCACTGGCCCGCATAGTGCATTTGCTAATGTGATGAAATGCCTGGAACTGGGCATTCCTGTTATTTGCGGTTCAACAGGTTGGTTAGATAATTGGGGGGAAGCAAAAAAATATTGCGAACAACAAAATGGAACTTTACTCTATGCCAGCAATTACAGTATTGGCGTTAATTTATTTTTTGAGTTGAATACTTTCCTCGCAAAACTCATGCGTAACCACACAGATTATAATGTAACGATGGAGGAAATCCATCACACGCAAAAAAAAGATGCCCCAAGTGGAACAGCTATTACCCTGGCAGAACAAGTATTACAGAACATTCCGGGTAAAAAACAATGGGTAAACCATCTCAGCAATAACCCCGGGGAATTGGAAATCATTTCAGAACGGGCTGACCCTGCACCCGGCACACATAAGATTAAATATTCTTCTTCTGTAGATGATATTGAAATCATCCATACAGCCCATAACCGGGTTGGTTTTGCGGGCGGTGCGTTACTGGCGGCTGAATTTGTTATTAGCAAAAAAGGTATCTTCGGTATGAAAGAGGTACTGGGTTTATAAAAACCAATGAAGATATGAACCCGCTTTGGGTATCCTATCCCCTGGTATAGATTAAGACATAGTTCTCTATTTTCAGGAATCTGATGATTTTATTAATTTACCTGCTTCGTATGCTATCCAAGAAAACACAATATGCATTTAAGGCACTTACGTTTATAGCTGAACGCAAGAAGGAGGGTCCGGTATTGATAGCAGAAATTGCCAAAAAGAAAAAGATACCGCTCAAATTTCTGGAGAATATTTTATTGGAACTGAGAAAAGCAGGCTTGCTGGAAAGCAAAAAAGGAAAAGGGGGCGGTTATTTTTTTAAAGTAGACCCGAAAGACATCAGGCTGGCACAGATTATGCGTTTAATAGAGGGACCGATTGCACTGCTGCCCTGCGTAAGCTTAAATTTTTACGAGAAGTGCAAGGATTGCGATGAGAAAAAATGTGGCCTGAACAAAGTAATGATACAGGTAAGGGACAACACACTTGCTATATTAGAAACCAAAACAGTATTTGACCTAGTAAATAAATAAGGCAGCCAAATCAACAACTAACCTAAACCAAAGTGTATGAAAAAAATTATTATCGTATTACTCTGCCTACCCATGTTTGCCGGGGCACAAAGCCTGATCGGTGGCAAAAATATTTTTAGATGGAACCTCGGTTCCCTTGCTTTAAAAAATTATCATTTTACCTATGAAAGGAGTTTAACAAAACACATTTCCCTTTCTGCCAGTTACCGAACCATGGCCAAAGGATCTGTTCCCTTTCAAAGCCAGCTGGAAAAAGCGATTAACAGTAATGATATCAATTTCAGTAATTTTCAGATGGGTAATACCGCGTGGACCATTGAGGGGCGTTTATACCTGGGCCTGGGAGCGATGAAAGGTTTCTATCTCGCCCCCTATTTACGTTTTGCCAATTTTGACCTGAGTGCACCGGTAAAATATACCAGCGGAACCGTAACCAAAGAAGCCAACTTCGTGGGCAATGTAAAATCAACCAGTCCGGGAGTAATGATCGGTTGGCAGTTCCAGTTAGCTACTAAATTAGTGATGGATATACAGTTGATTGGCGGGCATTACGGGCACAGCAATGGCGACCTGAATTTTATTGCCACAGCACCACTTAACGCGCAGGAACAATCTGCATTAAAACAAAGCCTGGATAATATTAAACCAGATCCTTTTAAATTCACCAACACGGTTAATGCTAACGGTGCCCAGATAAAAACTGATGGCCCGTGGGCAGGAATACGGGGAGCTAATATTGGTATTGGACTTAGATTTTAATTAGCAATATTGACAAGGCCGTATTATGTTTCACTATTCGGAACATAATACGGCCCTATAATTTAAAGGGATTTACGGCCAGAATATTTAGATTTTAATGGCCTTTCTCCTTCAGATTAACCAGCATATCCCCCGTCATCTTTGCTAAATCATAGTCCGGCTTCCATCCCCAATCTTTTGTAGCAATGCTGTCGTCAATACTTTGCGGCCAGCTATTGGCAATATTTTGTCGGTAATCTGGTTTATAGCTGATTTTAAACCCGGGGATATGTTGGCTTATTTCTGCTGAGATTTCTTTAGGGGAAAAACTCATTCCGGAAATATTGTAAGATGTTCTGATAGAAATTTTATCCGCCGGTGCATCCATTAATTCTAAAGTGGCGCGGATAGCATCGGGCATATACATCATAGGTAAATAGGTGTCTTCGTTTAAAAAGCATTGGTATTTCTTATACTCCAGTGCATCGTTAAATATTTCAATGGCATAATCCGTGGTTCCGCCACCGGGTTCTGATTTATAACTGATTAGTCCCGGGTAACGGATGCTGCGTACATCCACCCCATACCTGTTATGGTAATAATTACACCAGAATTCACCGGCATATTTACTGATACCATACACAGTGGATGGTTCGATAATGGTTTGTTGCGGGCAGTTTTGTTTGGGCGATGTAGGGCCAAATACCGCAATACTGCTGGGCCAATATATTTTCTGCAGTTTTTCTTCCCGCGCAATATCCAGCACATTCAATAACCCCTGCATATTCAGGTGCCAGGCAAGGTTAGGATTCTTTTCGCCGGTTGCAGATAAAATGGCCGCCAGTAAATAGATCTGCGTAATATTTTGCCGTATCACCTGTACATGCAGCATCTCTTTATTCATCACATCAAGGCTAACATACGGACCTGTGCCTTTCAGTAAAGGGTTTTCTTCGCGCAGGTCTGAGGCAATTACATTATTGTTACCATACTTTTTCCGCAAAGCCATGGTAAGTTCTACACCTATCTGGCCCGAAGCACCAATCACCAATATTCTATCTTTAATTACAGACATAATCCATCAATATTAGCAGCAAAGAAAATGAAAAAAAATGATGGAAGCAGTCTCTTTTATAATAACAAAGGCCCCCACGCATGGGGGCCTTTGTATCCTACTTGGTTTTCACTAACTAAAAGGAAGGATCGGGAGGGGTATTACTATTGCCATCCCTTTCCCTGAATGGATATGGAAGAAGGTTACGTTTACGTTCTGTTAATGGCCTGGCGAATCTCCGCATATCTTCCAATTTCATGCCTGATAAGAATAATTCGATACATCGGTTACGATAGATTTCTGTCAATAAAGACTGAGCATCAATCGTTCCGGTATATCCTGTTGCAATATCAGCACCTACCCCAAAAGGATCCTGCGCCGGTGTTTGCATTAAAATAGCATCAATATCAGCTTTTGCCAATACCAGGTTAGGGGTCGACTGGCGCACATAACACTCAGCTCTGATCAAACGCATTTCGTCGGGTATATACAACGGTATTGGCGTTGTAGCAGCTATCCAGAATCCATTTAACCGGAACCTTGGATTAATGGTAGCATTAATGAGTGTATAGAAAGGAATACGTTTATCGTTTAATGATGGCTGGATGCCTGCTGGTAAGCCTAAAGTGGAATCAACCGGCTGATATACGTTATTGGTGGATGTTACTGTATTATAGACCGGGTTAGGGTTAGCCGCCTCAAAATTTAAAGTAGATTTTTTGGTGAGATCAACTGCATTCGCTGCAGCTAATGACTGCGCATAATTACCGGCAAATAATGCATACCGGGCTTTGAGCGCATTCAACGTATTTACAATATCCACACCAACAGGTATATCTGCAATAAATGCAGTACTAATGGCATTGGCATTGATGGCTGCCAAAGCTTTATCAATGGCTGCAATGGCCCTGTTATAACCAACCACACGGTCAGAGAAAGTAGCAGCAGCCGTTCCAACTGTATCAGGAACTTTTTCCCAATAACCCGATTGGCAACCCATAGACAGGGCTTTGAAAATAGTTGCATACCCTATCAGTCCGCTGGCATAGCCCTTATCGCTTAAGGTAACTGCCGCATTGATCACATTATTTGCATCATAGATCACTTTATTGCTTGCACTCCACAAATTTCCCAATAAGGCATTGGTACCATCTACTGCATTGCCACCTGTAGCAAACTGAAGTTCGGAACCATTACCTGCGTTGAGCAAAATGGTTTCGCCTGTTAGTAACCCGGTTGCATCCGATATGCCATAAGCAACGTTATTGGCATACGTTCTTTGCAAACCTACCGCTATACCTGCCAACCCTTTTGCAGAGCTGAACACCTGCACTGAAGTGGCCGCATTTGGGTTGGTGTAATCTTTTTTACACCCCGTTGCCAGTAACAGCGGAACAGCCAGGCTGCCATATACGATTGATTGAATTATCTTTTTCATACAATGATTTTTTTGAGATTAAAATTTAGCCTGGATACCAAAACTGAATGTTTTCGGAATAGGTATTGATCCAAAATCAATTCCCCGCAGAATGGTACTTTGCCCGCCCGCATTTACTTCAGGATCATAGCCCTTATAATTATCCCAACTGATAAGGTTACGCCCGCTGAAACTGATACTCAGATCGCTAAAGCCTTTCACCTTACCAATATTATAGGTAACAGATAATTCCCTAAGTTTTGTATAAGAGCCATCATCTATTCTCCATTGTTCAATGGCATATACACCGGCAACATACCCGCGTGGGATAAGTCCCAGATCCTCCTGCTCAGCCACCTTACCATTGCCTACACCCTGTCGTGTACGCCAGTCTGCATTAAACACATCTACCCCCCTTACAGCATCAATCTGTATGCGGACACTTAATTTTTTATAAGTGATCTCATTCACCAGACTCGCAGTGTAATCTGGATTAGGGTTACCAATTACCCTTCGCAAAGTAGAACCTAGAGGCAACCCCGTGGTAGTATTTCTTCCGGGTGTGTACACCAATGCACTGTTCTGAACACCTAATTCTATTTGTGGGATACCTCCTGCATTTTTCAACAGGTTTCCACTTGCATCTGTTGCAAAGAAAGTTCCGTAGAATACGCCGATCGGTTGCCCTTCAATAATAGAAACCGGCGCACCGGCGTTGGTACTTAATAAAGTTAATGCCTGCCCGATACTTACTGCTTTGTTGCGGTTATGGTTATAAATACCGGTGATGTCCCATTTAAAATCTTTTGTAGAAACAGGGCTTCCGGTTAATACCAGTTCGTATCCTTTATTTTCCAATGAGCCAAAATTATCCAGCAGGCTTGAGAAGCCGGAACTTGGTGCAATGAAACGGTTGATCAAAAGGTCTTTTACTTTTTTGTTATACACGTTCACGGTTAAACCCAAACGATTGGAAAGAAAAGAAAGGTCAGCACCAAATTCAATTTCCTGCTGGCGTTCCGGCTTTACATTTTCGTTAGCCAGTGTACCGCTCGAATTCAGCGCTGTTCTGCCGATATAAGAGGAAGAAGCATATGTATTAAACCTCGAGTAAGCGCCAATACCCGTTAAGTTTCCACTTTCACCATACGCTACACGTAGTTTGAAGAGATCCCACCATTTGGAAACACCCATCTTACCCCAAAAATCTGTTCCTGACATTACATAACTGCCGCTGGCTTTGTAATAGGTTTGGTTACGTTGGTTACTTCCGAAAACAGAAGATCCGTCAACCCTTACCGCACCTGTTATAAATAACTGGTTACGGTATTTGAAATTCTGCTGGGCAAATGTACCCGATACAGATAACTCGCTCCTGTCATCCACACCACCTAAGATCGTACTGGCACCATTTACGGTCTGTACAAAAGGCGCAAGGCCCCTGCCCTGTAATAATGAATAATTATTTTTTTCATATTGTTGGGAAAAACCAACTTGTGTTACCGAACTGATATTGCTGGTAATATCTGCCGTATAGGTAGCGCCCAGGTCGTGATTAATGGCAAAGAAATTATTGTTTCCGGTGCTGGCATAACCATTTTGCGTAGGGTCCAGGCCAGAACCACCACCAAAGAATGCTGTATTTACGTTATAAGCGAAGGGAGGAATAAAAGTAGTTCCGTTTTGCGCATAATTATCAATGCCCATTGTGTAATCAACTGTAAGGTGCTTCAAGGGCCTTAATTTTAAACCCATACTCGCTATTAAACGGTTAGTGGTTTGTTTCTGCTTGATATCTTCAATAACAGAAACCGGATTCGTACGGCCCCTTTCCCCTACTGCCTGTATGTTTCCTAATGCATCCCTTTGGTAAATGTTATGAAAGTTACCAAGGATGGTAACAGAATTCATAGGAGAATAGAATGAATTACCATCCGGCTTTTCATTCGCTGTACTATTTACATAGTTCAACCCTATATTAAAATTTGCCCATTTATTCAGCACCTGTTCAATATTACTGCGAAAACTGAAACGCTGATAATCAGTATTGGGTACGATACCCTGGTTATAGAAATATGAGCCCGAGATATAATACTTAGTTTTATCTGTTCCGCCGCTGATAGATATATTATTGTCCGTACCATTCGCATTTCGGAAAATATAATCCTGGTAATCATAACGGGTAACCGGTGTGGTAGTTGTTAAGGCAGGTGATAAGATATCCTGTGTTTGCGCTCCAGCACCATCAGTTGGTCCGCCAAATTTAACTGGCGCCATGTTCACATCAATTCTTTTGCGGAGGCTGCTTGTGAGATAGCTGGTAGAAAAAGTAATGACAGGCGTACCATTCTTACCTTTTTTAGTAAAGATCTGTACTACGCCTGCATTCGCACGGCTACCATAAATAGCGGCTGCTGCTGCACCGTTCAAAACTTCAACACGGTCAATATCACTAGGGTTAATATCAACCAACCTGCTCTGACCGATAGCACCTACCACATTCGTGCCGTCGTATCCTGATTGGGTATTGGTAACACGGTTGGTACCGTTATTTACAATCACCCCGTCAATAATATATAAGGGTTCTGAAGAAGATGAAATAGAACTGATACCCCGCAACCTTACAGATAAACCTCCAGCCGGGTCTCCTGAGTTTTGTGAAATCTGTGCACCGGCAGTTTTTCCTTGCAAAGCGGCCAACACATTGGCCGTGGCACCTTTTGTAAGGTCCTCAGCTTTTACTGAACTGATGTAACTACCTAATTGCCTTCGCGTTGTTCCGGCCGAAGTACCTGTAACAATCACTTCATCAAGTTTGGAAACACTTTCGGTAAGTTCTGCATCGACCGTATAGATTGATGCGGAGCCGACTGTTAAAGCAGATTCTTTTGATTTGAAACCATTACTGCTGAACACCAAAATATAATTACCCGGTTTCAGGTTGGCAGTAAAATTATAGTTACCGGCTGCATCAGTAGCAGCTCCTGCTTTGGATTGTTTTACAAAAACAGAAGCAGCTTCAACAATACCACCGGTTTTCGCGGTTACTTTACCATTGATGCGCACCTGCGCACTCAATTGGGTTGTTGCCATGGACAGTAACAACAAGATTATTCCTGTTTTCCATCTGCCGGGCCATTGCATCAATTTAATGTTCATAGAGCAGTGTTTATTGAAATGATTACAAAATAGTAATGTCTTTTGTATGATAATTAGTTAATGAAATATCCGAAGGTGCCAGTTCAGTGATCAATATATCAATCTGATCTAATCCGCAGATCATAAACCGTTGGTGCGTATTAATCTTCTCCGAAATAGACAATACAATTGTTTGTTTGGATGCTTGCATCATTGCCTTTTTTAACTGAACAACATCCCAGTCGTTATCGGTAATCCCATTTTCATCTATCGCATTCACACCAAGTAAACAGAGATCCGCATTAATTCCGTTGATCCTCGCAATGGCTTCCCCACCTACCGCAATCTGTGAACCTTTTGAAATTTTATCGCCGATAAAAACCACTTCTATATTTGGGTGCTGCGCATATTCGTATACCGCAGGCACACTTCCGGTAAAAAAAGTAGCTCGCAGGTCTGGCGGAAGTATCCGTGCCAGTTCAATAATAGTTGTTCCACCCCCCGTAAGGATAAACATATCATCCTTGATCAGTTGCACCGCCTTTTCTGCAATTATCCGTTTACTGTCTGCACGAAACACATCAGCCCGCAAGAATGAACTATGAAAAGATTTTGATAAGGCCCCTCCATGCACTTTGATGATTTTGTCTGTTTCTGCCAACTCATTCAGGTCGCGTC
>JANXUL010000154.1 GCA_025356235.1 Bacteroidota bacterium | reverse complement strand
AGCCCCATAAAAAAACCATCCGTTTTTGTCGGATGGCTTTTTAGTCTTGTATTTTCAGTTTTAAAACCGCTCAAGTTTTGAGAAGAAGAAATCGCCCTCAATAGCGGCGTTTTCGTCACTGTCACTACCATGAACGGCGTTCTCACCTACGGAAGCGGCAAATAATTTACGGATAGTACCTTCTTCTGCCTGGGCAGGATTGGTGGCACCGATCAGCTTCCTAAAATCAGCTACAGCATTTGCTTTTTCTAAAATAGCCGCTACAATAGGCCCGCTACTCATAAAATCAACTAATTCCCCATAAAAAGGCCTTTCCCTGTGCACATCGTAAAATAAACCCGCCTGCTCTTCAGTCAATTGGGTCCATTTCATGGCTTTTACTGTAAATCCAGCCTTAATAATCTGGTCTAAAATAGCCCCCGTATGCCCTTTTTTGGTCGCATCCGGCTTGATCATAGTAAATGTTCTGTTATTCATAAAATGTATAAAATTTCGGCGGCGAAAGTAAGCATTAACCAACCGTTTTATGGATAATAAGGCGTGTATTTTGTTAAAGACGATAAATTGATTTGATAGAATAGCAGGGAAACCGCAATTTTGCCGGCCTATATGCAGCCAATCGAATTATTTTATCCCCAACTGGATTCCCCCGCTAAAGTGGTTATTACCATGCACCAAAAACCGGATGGGGATGCGATGGGCGCTGCTTTGGGATTATATCATTTTTTACGATCATTAGGACATGAGGTGACCGTTATTTCACCCACCAATTGGGCTGATTTTCTTGACTGGATGCCAGGCATAAAGCAGGTGATCGATTTTGAGCATCATCGCGAAAAAGCCAAAAACATCATCAGCCATACAGAAATCATATTTTGCCTGGACTTTAATATCCTGCACCGTACCAAACATATGGAACAGCCATTGACCGATGCTGCCTGTACAAAAATATTGATTGACCACCATGAGCAACCGCAGGAATCGGCTTTCTCCTATGGTATCAGTGATACATCTAAAAGCTCTACCTGTGAAATGGTATATGATTTTATTGTCAATTCCGGCCATGCCGGTTCACTCTCGATAGATATGGCAGAATGCCTGTATACCGGTGTAATGACCGATACCGGTTCTTTCCGTTTTCCGGCTACAACTGCTTCCGTTCATCGTATGGTAGCCAGTTTGAAGGATGTTGGGTTAAGGCATACCATAGTGCATGAGCATATTTATGACAATTTCCTTGAGAATCGTTTGCGGTTTATCGGGTATGCGCTGGTGAACAGGATGGAGGTTTTGTATGAATATAATACCGCATTGATGTATATTACCAGGGCTGATTTGCAGAAATACAATATAAAAACCGGCGATACGGAAGGGTTGGTTAATTATTTACTAACGATACAGGGCATTAAATTTGGCGCACTGGTGATCGATAGGGATGAGGAACGTAAATGGAGTTTCCGGAGTAAAGGAACTTTCGATGTAAATACATTTGCACGAAAACACTTTGAAGGAGGTGGCCATGCCAATGCTGCCGGCGGACGAAGCAGCGAGGTTTTGGAAGCAACAGTGAAACATTTTAAACAGGTTATACAGGAATATCAAATTCAACTACAATAAAAAAATGATGAGAACAACCACTACGCTTTTATTAGCGATCGTATTGCTTGCAAGCTGTAATCAATACCAGAAAACCCCTACCGGTCTTTCCTATAAGATTGTAAAAGGCGGAAGTAATGAAAAATTAAAACAGGGTCAGTTTGTAAAGTTCAATATTGAATACAAGGTTCCACCTAAAGACTCAATATTAACGAGTTCTTTCGGTCATATCCCTGCCTATCTTGTTGTAGATACAATGAGACCGAGCAAACATAGTTTCCTTGAAATCATTACACAGTGTGCGGTAGGCGATAAGATCGATTTTGTAATGAGTGTGGATACCCTGAAAAAACTGGGTATGATCGAGTACAACAATATTTTCCATGCCAGGGATATGATCAAAGGCAGGGTAGAAATACTAAAGGTTTTTACAAAGCAGGAGGAAGCAACAGCTGATCTGCAAAAGGAAATGGATACTGAAAAAGCAGCCGAGATAAAAACTATCCAGGCATTTACGGCTAAAGCGGGCATCAAAACCCAATCTACGGCCTCTGGTTCTTTGGTAGAGATAGAAAATGCAGGAGATGCGGTAAAAGCCGATTCTGGTAAAGTTGCCAGGCTATTGTATAAAGGCTCTTTAATTGGTGGAAAGACATTCGATAGTAACATGGTTAAAAACAGCCCCAATAGCCAGACGTTAAATGTAAATGTAGGATCCGTAGGTACAGGTGCCGTGATTAAAGGACTTGATGAAGGCTTACGTTTTTTTGGAAAAGGTGGTAAAGGAAAGATTTATATCCCCGCCATGTTGGGTTATGGCCAGAATGGCCAGCCCCCGGTAATACCTGCTTATTCCAATCTTGTATTTGAGATTGAAATGGTGGATGTTGCCACTGCGCCTCCGCCAGCTGCTCCAACACCTCAGCCAGTTATGCCCGGGCAGCGGAAATAAGCTTAGAACTAGTTAAGGATATTTAAAAAGTCAAAAGTCAAAAGTGATCATCTCATTTTTGACTTTTGACTTTTTAATTTTGGCCCGGTCTCAAATGCTGCGTTAAAATAACCGCTTCCATAGCTTCTTTCACATCATGCACACGTAGTATAGACGCTCCTTTCAGTAAACCTGCCGTATGTAGTACAGTACTGCCATTTAACGCTTCTTCAGCAGTAATACCCAATGTTTTGTAAATAGTGGATTTTCTCGAGATGCCTAACAGCAAAGGTCTTTTCAATTGCTGAAAGACTTCGAGGTTTTTTAATAATTCAAAATTATGTGCACTGTTCTTGCTGAACCCGAAGCCTGGGTCAATAATAATATCGCTAATGCCTGCATCTGCGAAGGCTGCAATTTTCCGGATAAAATAATCCAGTACTTCCTGCGTAACATTATCATAAGCAGGGTTTTCGTGCATAGTTTCCACCGTGCCTTTCACATGCATGCAGATATATGGCACCTGTAAGGAAGCAACCGTAGCCGCCATAACCGCATCAAAACTGCCACCGCTGATATCATTTACCAGGCTGGCCCCATGAGCCACCGCTTCCTGGGCTACTTTGGAATAATATGTGTCTATCGAAATAAAACAATCCGGAAATTGTAGATGAATCGCTTCTACGGCCGGTAATACTCTTTTTAATTCTTCCTCTTCATTCAGGAAAGCACTGCCGGGACGAGTGCTTTGCCCGCCAATATCCAATAGGGTAGCACCTTCCCCTAACATCGTCTCTGCCTTTTGTAGTGCACCGTCCACAGATTGCTGCCTGCTACCACTATAAAAAGAATCGGGCGTAGCATTGATAATGCCCATTACAACGGGCCTGTCAATCAATAATAATCTCCCCTTACAGTTAAGCGTAAACATTTCTGTAATTCATTTTCAAATTTTCAAATTTTCAAATTTCGCATTTCCCTATCTTGCATACACTTCAAAGATATTACCAAAGCATTAAAGCATTCAGTTAATAATGGCTAATACAGATAAGCAATACGACCAGGCAATCGGGCAATGCAGGGATATATTCATCAAAAAAACAAAGGATTACGGCACAGCATGGCGCGTGTTGCGAACGATATCTGTTGTTGACCAGATATTCATTAAAGCCTTGCGTATACGCACCATACAGGATCTGAATACACAGAAAATAGGCGACGATATTCCTTCTGAATTTAAAGGCATCATAAATTATGCAGTGATTGGTTTGATGCAAATAGAACTAGGCCAACCCATGGTGGAAGAATTACCGGTAGAACAGGTAGATGCTTTATATCATAAATACATTGATTTTGCTAAGTCTACCATGCTCGATAAGAACCACGATTATGGGGAAGCCTGGCGTGAAATGAGCCAGCAAAGTTTTGCCGACCTGATATTGATGAAACTAATGCGTATCAAACAGATTATAACCAATGATGGCAAAACACTGATAAGTGAAGGGATTGATGCCAATTATGTGGATATCATTAATTATTCGGTTTTCGCGTTGATCTTGATGGAAGAAGGGAAACATTAAAATACATCGCCATTGTTGGTCGCCGACGAACAGTAAAAGGATATTTATATTTTAAACAGACGGTCTTATATGAAAAACTTGCTCCTTATTATCCGCTGGACCGTAGGCCTGTTATTTATTTTTTCGGGATTGATCAAAGCCAATGATCCACTGGGCCTCAGTTATAAAATGCAGGAGTTTTTCGAAGCATGGTCATGGAATGGCTTACATGATTATACCCTGGTCATGGCAATGATGATGAATATTTTTGAAGTACTGGCTGGTGTAGCTGTGATCATCGGCTGGCGGATGAAATTATTCAGCTGGTTACTCTTACTTCTTATTATCTTTTTTACCTTTTTAACCGGATATGCTTTGTTTTCTGGCAAGATCAAAACCTGTGGTTGTTTTGGTGATTGCCTGCCATTAACACCCGCACAATCTTTTGCCAAGGATATTTTCTTATGGGTATTGATACTGGTGTTGTGTATATACCGGAACAGAATACAACCTTCTCTCAGGCCCGCCGCTGCCTTTATTTTACTTTTACTGGTAACTACAGCAACCACTGCAGGACAATTCTATGTAATAAAACATCTTCCCGTTATTGATTGCCTGCCCTATAAAGAGGGAAACAATCTCACAGAACAAATGCAGACGCCGGCGGGTGCAGTTGCAGATAGTTTTTCCATTGTGTTTACTTATAAAAAAAACGGGAAGCAATTAGAATTTGACCAGGCGCATTTCCCGGCTGATTTTGATTCTACGTATGAATACTTAGCCCGGCATGACCGGTTGTTGAAGAAGGGCAACGGCTTACAGGCTAAGATTGTTGATTTCTCGCTAAAAAATATGAATGGTGTCGATACAACGGCTGCCATTCTAGGCCAGGATAGCCTGTATATCCTGGTAATGGCAACAGATATGAATCGCATAGAAGAGTGGAGAATTGCATTTGAAAATATTGTCAGTACCGCACAAAATAAAAAAATACCTGTTTTTTTCGTAACCGCTGATGCCGAAAATGCAGTAAGGCTGCTCAGGGATGTACCGATCTTGACATGTGATGCAACCGTTATTAAAACAGCCGCCCGGGCTACACCTACTTATTTTTTAATGCAGCAGGCTACCGTTATTGCCAAGATCAGTTATGCAGATAGTCATATCGTATTACAGCAGATGAGTAATATAACTGTAAGAAGAAAAGGGACATGACTTTTTACTCTAATCCTGATATACAATAATATCTAAACCATCACCATGCTCCAGTTTATCACACGGAAAATACTTTACGGCTTATTGGTACTGGTAGGGGTAGTGGTGATGGTATTTTTTTTATTCCAGGGTTTTGGTGATCCTGCAAGACTGGTACTCGGGCAATCGGGCGATAGTACTACTATAAAAAACATCCGTAAAGAACTGGCATTGGACCAACCTAAATGGAAGCAGTTTTTGTTATACCTGAATGATGTATCACCTATTTCGGTTCACACAAAAGAAGATATTCAGAAAAAACAACTCAAAGGATTTTTTATCGGGGGCCATTCTAAATTGGGTATCAAGATTCCATACTTACGCCGTTCTTACCAAACTAAAAAAGATGTAGGTGATGTGCTCCTTGAGGCATTGCCAGGCACGCTGATACTTGCTTTGGCTGCCATGCTGATTGCAACAGTTATTGGCATTTTATTAGGTGTTCTGGCAGCAGTAAAACAAAATACATGGATGGATACCGGTTCTATTTTTGCAAGCGTATTAGGTATTTCTGCCCCTTCTTTTTTTATGGGTATTGTTTTGGCCTATTTGTTTGGGTTTGTATTTAGCCAGTACACAGGTTTACACATGACAGGAAGTTTGTTTGATATAGATCCATTCACCGGTAAGAACCTGCAACTAAAAAATTTAATCCTTCCGGCGATTACTTTGGGAATAAGGCCAATGGCCATCATCACCCAATTAACACGAAGTGCTATGCTGGATGTACTGGACCAAGATTATATCCGCACAGCTTATGCAAAAGGGCTGAGCAAAAGAGCAGTAGTATTCCGCCATGCCTTGCGTAATGCACTAAACCCGGTGATTACTGCTATTACCGGTTGGTTTGCAGAATTACTGGCAGGTGCTTTTTTTGTAGAATATATTTTCGGCTGGAAAGGAATTGGTAAAGTGACCGTAGATGCTTTGGAAAAATTAGATTTCCCAGTCGTTATGGGCAGTGTATTAATTACCGCCACCTTTTTTATTGTTGTAAATATATTGGCTGATGTATTGTATGGAATAGTTGACCCGAGAGTAAGTATAAAGTAATTTGTTAGTCCACTATATTAAATGCGGGGAATTTCAATAAGAGAAAAACGAAGAAAAAGAGCCATAATGGCTACTTAATAATCACCTCACTGATTACTTTTTCTCCAAAAGCTTCATTCACCCTATCTATTATTTGCTGCTTTTGATACATCAGTTCATTCTTCAAAGGTCCCACAGTTGTGGTGATAAATAATTTCTGGTTGATGATCTGTATTTTATCTGTGTATTTGGCAATGGTCTTGCCCATCAGTTGCTCCCATATTTCTTCTATTTGCACGGCACGTATACCATTACGGAGGTGGCTCTTGTGAAGGAACCCTTTGATCGCATCGCCAATATGAAATTCTGACATGTTGTAAAGTTAAGAATTAGGCATTAAAAGTCTGGTGTTATTATGCCTGAATTTTTACGTCCCATTCCGTACTTTCTACTCCTCACTTTCAGCTAAGTTCAATCAACTGGTACGTAACATCAATTTCACCCAACTGCAACCGGAGCCTGTCGGCATGCGTATCTGTAATAAATACCTGCCCGTCACTTTCTGTACAAACCCAGTGTAATAGTTGAAACATTCTTTGCTCGTCTAACTTTTCAAATACATCATCCAGTAACAAAATAGGCGTGAAGCCTTTTTTATCTTTTAAAATCTGCCACTCGGCAAGTTTTAAGGCAAAGAGCAAACTTTTTCTTTGCCCTTGCGAAGCCTCCGTTTTAAACGCGGCAGTTTCCATGAAAAATAAAATATCGTCTTTATGAATGCCCGCTGTTGTTCTTTGTAACAGCGCATCTTTTTGCCGGGTAGCCTGTAATAGCTGGTCAAAATTATCATGCAATAACTGGCTTTCATATTGAAGGATAAGCCCGTCGTCCTTTCCTGCGATCCTTTTATAAATAGACGAAGTGAGTATCAGAAAATCTACCAGGAATTCTTTTCTTTCGGTGAAGATGGCATTGCCGCTTTGGCTTAACTGTTCATTCAATACCTGTAATAACGATTCATCTGCTTTACCAGATTCGGCAGATTGTTTTAGAAGGCTGTTTCGTTGCTGTAATATTTTAGTGTAACGGATCAACTGTTGCAGGTATGCTTTATTGATTTGTGAAAGAAGGGTGTCTATGAATTTCCTTCTTTCTTCACTGCCGCCGGTAATCAGTACAATATCATCAGGCGCAATCATTACACAGGGCAGCTTTCCAATATGGTCGGAGAATTTTTTATACTCATCATCATTCAACACCAGTTCTTTGCGGTTGTTCTCGCGCAAAATGCAGGTCAATTGCTGGGGTTGATTATTTAATTGATAATTTCCTTCGAGCCGCATACCTGCAAGGCCATGGTATACATTCTGGCTATCGGGCCTTGAAAAATAACTTCGTGAAAAACTCAGGTAATATACCGCATCCAGCAGGTTGGTCTTACCCGTACCATTGATGCCACAAATGCCCACGATCCTTTCTGTAAAAGAAAAATTTTGCTGCACATAATTGCGGAACTGTACCAACGATATAGATTGAAGCCTGAGCATTTGGCGGGCAAATTAAACCAGAA
Source organism: Bacteroidota bacterium (assembly GCA_025356235.1). Classification (GTDB taxonomy): domain Bacteria; phylum Bacteroidota; class Bacteroidia; order Chitinophagales; family Chitinophagaceae; genus Sediminibacterium. The sequence continues at coordinate 2,820 of JANXUL010000154.1, read as the reverse complement.
CGGCCTTAATAATTCAGTTAGAGTATGAGAGAAAGCATTTATTTTTATTAAAAATTCGGTTTTGAAGACGATACTATCCGAGCAACAACTGGCACTTACCGTAAAAAGGCTGGCACACCAGATACTGGAAAATAACTTACAACTCGCCGATACTGTCATTATCGGACTGCAACCCCGTGGTATTTTCCTGAGCGACCGTATCGTAAATGAACTGAAAAAACTGGTAGAACCCGGATTGATCCGCTATGGTAAACTGGATATCACTTTTTACAGGGATGATGTGCGTAAAAGCCTGCATATTGCCAATGCCACCGATATTCCTTTCAGTATTGAGAACAAAAAAGTGGTGCTGATAGACGATGTATTGTACACCGGCCGAACTATCAGGGCCGCTTTAGATGCCTTACTCGATTTTGGACGGCCCTCCAAAGTATCGCTTTGTGTGCTGATTGACCGAAGATTCAGCCGCGAATTACCCATTCAGCCAGACTATACAGGCAAGGTCATTGACACCATCATTTCTCAAAAAGTAAAGGTCTTTTGGAAAGAAAAAGACGATAGTGAAGAAGTAATACTTTTGGATAGCTGAAATCTTTTATCTTTGATTTTTAATGAAACTATCTACCAAACATCTTCTTGGTATCAAAGATCTCAACAGGGAAGATATTCAGTTAATCCTCTCCACTGCCGAACAATTCAAGGAAGTTTTACAAAGGCCGGTTAAGAAGGTCCCATCATTGCGCGATATAACCATTGTGAATCTTTTTTACGAGAATTCTACCCGTACCCGAATGTCTTTTGAATTGGCAGAGAAAAGGTTGTCTGCTGATGTGCTCAACTTTGCTGCCAGCAGTTCCTCATCCGCCAAAGGCGAAACCCTGTTAGACACGGTTAATAATATTTTAAGCATGAAAGTGGATATGGTGGTCGTGCGGCATAGCGCTTCTGGCGCACCACATTTTTTGTCCCAACATATTCCTGCTGCCATTGTAAATGCAGGTGATGGTATTAACGAGCACCCCACACAGGCTTTGCTGGATGCCTATTCTATGCAGGAAAAACTGGGTAAACTGGAAGGATTGAAAGTAGCCATCATCGGGGATATCATGCATAGCAGGGTGGCACTGAGTAATATGTACCTGCTACGCAAAATGGGAGCCGAGGTAATGGTTGCCGGACCGCCAACACTCATCCCAAAATACATAAGTGAGGCATTAGGGGTGAGGGTTGAATACAACCTGAAAAAAGCCCTGCAATGGTGCGATGTGGCCAATGTGCTGCGTATACAGCTAGAACGGCAGAACCAACCCCTGTTCTCATCACTTCGCGAATACAACCTGGCCTATGGTATTAAAAGAAAATTACTCGAAAGCCTGGGAAAAGATATTGTGATCATGCACCCCGGTCCAATTAATCGCGGGGTGGAATTAGACAGCGATGTTGCTGATGGTCCTTACTCCATCATTTTAAACCAGGTAGAAAACGGCGTAGCCGTGAGGATGGCGGTTTTGTATCTGTTGGCTAATAGGGAAAGCTAGATTTAATTACGAATTACGAATTATTAATTACGGATTACGAAGTGATGGTAGTTTGGTGTTTTAGCTCGTACTTCGTAACCCAAGACATGTAATGGAAATTATAAACTACGAAAATAGTTGGTCAACTCGTAATTCGTAATTAATAACTCGTAATTCAAACACTAACTATGCAAAGAATCTGCCTCTTCCCCGGAACCTTTGATCCTGTTACACTCGGGCATGTAGACATCATCAACCGCGCTATCCCTTTATTTGATAAGATTTATGTGGGAATTGGTATCAACTCTTCCAAAAGCCCCATGTTCAGTGCCGAGCAGCGGATGGAATGGTTTAAAGAAATTTATAAAGATGAACCCAAGGTAGAAAGTGTTACCTATGATGGGCTTACCATTAACTATTGCAAAGTAATCGGCGCTAATTTTATTTTACGGGGTATACGGTACGTGAGTGATTTTGAATATGAAAAAACAATCGCCGATGCCAACCGTACACTTGACAAAGATATTGAAACGATCTTCCTTACCGGTGAACCCAAATATACGTCTGTAGCGTCAACCATTGTAAGGGATATCCTGCGCAATGGCGGTAATGCATCCCCATTCCTGCCGGATGCAGTGATCAAATCTTTATCACACCAACAATCTTAATTTCTACAATGGTTATCTGGCATAAAAAAGATTTGTCCCTGCTCGATTTCGAACACCTGGGAAAGAATACGATGGGCGAACATATCGGTATCCGCTTTTCTGAAGTGGGTGAAAATTATTTAAAAGCTACCATGCCCGTTGATCACCGCACGCGGCAACCTCACGGACTTGTACACGGAGGTGCTTCTGTTACACTGGCCGAAACGCTGGGTAGTGTAGGTGCTGCCATGGTAATAGATCTGGAACAATCTATATGCGTAGGGCAGGAGATCAATGCCAATCATATCAGGGGTGTAAAAAGTGGCATGGTAACCGGTATTGCCGTGCCTGTTCATTTAGGGGCAAGTTCGCATGTTTGGGAAATAAAAATTTATGATGAAGCTGAAAAATTAGTCTGCATCAGCCGCCTCACTGTAGCTATATTAAAAAAGAAATAAAAGTTTTTCAGGGATCTATTTCAACTCCTCAATAACCAAATTCCGCCACTTCACTTTTATTCCTCCGCCATCATGTATCTGCAGGGCAATAAAACCTTGCCCTTTACCAATCTTCTCATCCTTCAACTCAATAATCGGGTGGCCGTTTAACCAGGTGTTAACTTCATCGCCATTCACATAGAGCTTCATCGTGTTCCA
>JANXUL010000102.1 GCA_025356235.1 Bacteroidota bacterium | reverse complement strand
AGCGTTAAGAAATGAACGATGCCTGGCTTTGATATACTGTTGAAGTACAAAAATGCTCAATTATTGATAAAAGGCTTGGCTTTAGACTTCGTTCATTTTAGCGTAATGGAGTAAATAGCGGAAATGCTATCTGGGAGCGGATTCGAGCTTATTATACCTAATCCTATAAGTTTTAATGCTGCTAACTAAACGAACTGGGATAACGGAGTTTAAAAATGAAATCCAAAGCATACTATTGTATCGTGAGGGAAATTTCAAGCAAAATGGCCAGGAGCTAAAGGCCAAAAGCTAATAGTCAAGACGCCCTTTTCCCTATGATCTTGGCGCCTTTGCCCCTTTGCGCCTTTGCGTGAAACCCTTCTCAAACGATCTTCTGATTTTTAACAGATTTGCGGGAATATTGCCGTTTGATTGGGGTAAATAAAGAACTGAAGGAATTCGCAACGGCGCAAGGAAGAATTATAAGGGAGAAATGCGTTTTGGGTGATATAAAATAGCGGGGGGAGTACAGGAGAGCGTAAGAAGGAAAACAGATACAACTTGTTCACTATATTTGAGGCTTAAATACCGTTAATGAAGCGTGTTATCAGATTTTTCCTTTTTGTTTTACTGGTGCTTACCCAGGTAGTAGTTAGCGCACAGCAATTACCGGTAAGTATTGAAAACCTCACCGACGAGCAGCTGCTGCAATTGGTAGCGAAATACAATTTATCCGGCCTTTCAGAAACAGAGTTGGAAACCAAGGCAAAAGAGTATGGTCTGTCTACAGATCAAATACTTGTTCTAAAGAAAAGAATGGCCTTACTGGATACGAATGGCAGTAACGGCACCACCCAGTCTACCTATAACAATAAAACGGATTCTTACGTATTGCGTAATAAAGTAATGACCCGCGGCCCTTCTGTGCGGTCTAAAGACTCGCTGGGAATATTACAGGTATTCGGTGCAGATATTTTTGACAATGCCGACCTCAGTTTCGAACCCAACCTCAGCATGGCTACCCCACAAAACTATATCCTGGGCGTTAATGACCAGCTGGTGATTGATGTGTATGGCATATCAGACAATACCAAAAAACTGAAAGTGACCACCGAAGGTGATATCCGCTTTCCCAACCTTGGCCCGATTAAAGTGGCGGGCCTCACGATAGAAGAAGCCCGAACAAGGATAAAAAAGGCGTTGACCCGTATGTATCCCGGTATTGCCAACGGTTCGGTTGCGGTGCAGGTATCTGTTGGGCAGATACGCAGTATACATGTTACGTTACTGGGTGAGATCAGGCGGCCGGGTACTTATACCGTATCGGCCCTGGCTACCTTAATGAATGCCCTCTATGCTTCGGGTGGCCCAAATGATATTGGCTCTTTCAGAAGTATTGAACTGGTGCGTGGCGGTAAGACCATTGTTAATTTTGACCTGTATGATTTTTTATTGCGGGCCGACCTGAGCAAAAATACCCTGCTGCAGGATGATGATGTGATCAGGGTGCGCCCCTACCAAACCCGTGTGGCCTTGAAAGGGGCCTTGAAAAAGCCTGCTATTTTTGATGTGAAGGAAGGAGAGTCGGCCGCTGACTTACTGGGGTATGCAGGTGGCTTTTCAGATTTTGCCTATAAAGAAATGTTTCGCGTAACCCGGCTGGGAGAGAGCAATAAGGAAGTGATTACAGTAAAGGCGGATCAGCTGGGCCAGTTCAGGCTGGTATCGGGTGATACATTAACGGTGGATACCCTGGCCAATATTTTTGCCAACAGGGTAATGGTAACCGGTTCTGTGTACCATCCCGGAGCGTATGGTATTAAACAGATAAGCACATTACAGGAACTGATGAGTGCGGTTAAACCAAGGGAAGAAGCCTATTATGAGCGTGCTTTATTGAGAAGGTATCAGCCGGATTATACCCAATCATTCCTCAACTTTAGTGTGACCGATGTACTTAACGGAAGCTTTAACCTGAAATTAGAAAGGGAAGATTCCATCCATATTTATAAGCGTGATGAGCTGAAAGAAAAATATACCGTAGTGATTAATGGTGAAGTAAACAAAGCCGGCACATACGATTATTTTGCGAATATGACGGTACAGGACCTCGTGTTATTGGCCAACGGTTATCGTGATGGGGCCGCACTTCAGAAAATTGAAATATCGCGCCGCCTGAGGAAAAGGATTGCTGACAAAGACACCACCGTGTATTCCCTCATTAAAGAGATAAGCCTGGAAAATAATAAAATAACTTCCGACTTGGATTATAAACTCACACCCTTTGATATTGTTTCTATCCGCAGATCGCCTGTATACAAAGAACAAATCAGTGTATCAGTAGAAGGGGAAGTATTGTATCCCGGAAAATACACACTCTCAGCCAATAATGAAAGGGTGTCTGATATTATTAAAAGGGCCGGTGGGTTGAAAATGAATGCTTTTACGGAAGGTGCCGTATTGATCCGCAATACGTATGTAGGTATTTCGCAGTCGGATGCTGCCCTCGTTAATACCAAAGCAAACCTGATTAACCAGCAAAGCGGTAAAGCGGCAGCAGTAGCCAATACAAATGATACCACATTGGTTAAATCCCTTACAGACCAACAGAAACCGGTAAGTATACGGCTGGACCTGGCTTTACAAACCCCGGGTTCTACCAATGATGTGTTTCTGGAAGAAGGGGATATCCTGAAAATACCCAAGACCATACAGACCATACAAACGTTTGGCGTGGTGAATGTACCCAAACAGATCGTGTACCGCGAAGGACTAACATTTAGTGAGGCCATCAGGGAATCCGGAGGTTTTGCTGTAAATGCATCGAGGAAACATTCCTATGTGGTGTATGCCAACGGTGAAGTACGCAATACCCGCAGGTTCCTGTTCCTGCATTCTTATCCGGCCATCAAAACCGGTGCTGAACTGTATGTGCCGGCAAGGAGGCCTGGCGGCAAACTGAGTGCCGGGGAAACCATCGGGTTACTTACCGGCCTGACTTCTTTTCTGGGGCTGCTGGTTATATTCTTCAATACAAAAAAATAAACCTGACTGTTTAATAGTTTAACGTATTGTGCTATTAAAATATGTAAAACAATAGACGATTTATATTACTGGAACCAACCATTGAGTGAGGATTGATATAAAATTTCTAATCAGTCCATGTAGACGGGCCTAGCGGCCGTGAGCGACAATGGTCATGAATAAAAAACAGTGTCATTTTATAAGACACTAAACATATATTTTTAGTAGCACAATAAGTTAATAGTTTACCATGAGTGCAGATCAAACAAAAACAGTGAAGTTGGCAGATGTACTAGATTCCCTAACCCGTTTTCTGGCTTATCTCGTACGCAATGCCAGGCTGGCTGTATTGTTGATTGCTGTTACAACAAGTATTGCATTGGGTTATTATTTTCTGCAAAAACCGGCCTATGAGGGCACGGTTACTTTTATACTGGAAGAGAAAAGCGGCGGAATGGGTGGCGGACTTTCGGGACTGGCATCGCAATTTGGTTTTGATATTGGCAGCCTTAGCGGTAACTCTGGAATGTTCTCAGGGGATAATATACTGGATATACTGAAGAGCCGTTCCATTATTGAAAAAGTATTGCTCTCTAAAGTAGACAGTTCCAAAGGTTCCAACAGTATTACGATGGTTGACCTGTACCTTGATTTCAGTCATCTTCGGTCCAAATGGGAGGGTAAATCGCAGGAGCTGGCCAATATTTCTTTCACCAATCTTGCGGATGGCCGGCAGCATAGCCTTTTGCAGGATAGTGTACTGTACGTTGTGTATGATAAGCTGTTTAAAAAACACGTTACGGTGGAAAGGTTGAATAAAAAAGGATCGATCATCAAGATCAATACCGTATCTGCCAACCAGGTGTTTTCGAAAATATTTGCAGAACGCCTGCTAACGGAGACCAAAAAATTATACATAGATGTTAAGACTGGTATCTCAGCGGCAAATGTGGCGCGGTTAGAAGCACGTGCCGATTCGCTCATGAAGGCCCTGAATTCAAAATCTTACCAGTCGGCCACCATGCAGATTGTAGATGCCAACACTGCCTATAAATCGGCCGCAGTGCCGGGAGAAGTTTCGCAAAGGGATAAGATGGTGAATTATGCGATCTATACCGAAGTAATGAAAAACTTAGAAGCCAGCAGGATGGCGCTGGCCAACCAGACACCGGCCATCCAGGTACTGGATTATTCCCGTTACCCTTTGGATGACCAGAAAAAATCGCTCTGGATCCTTTTGGCAGTGGGGATAATTAGTGGGGTAGCGGTTAGTTTACTAATTGCTTTTTTTAATTATCCATCGCACAAAGGATAGCCGGTCAGCTGTCATCGAAAAAATCAGGTACAAAAATGGATGCAATATTTTTTCTTCGCTCCTATGGCGATTTTATGGTGGCTTTGTATGCACTTACAAACAAAAAAGACGGACGTTTTTTAAATTTGTACGCATCGCAACACCTGCAACCTTTATACAAAGCACTGCCTCACGGTTTGATACCCGAAACAACAACTATCCGTTTTGTTGACCTGGGAATTAGAAACGATTTACTAAGCTGTTTTACCAATAAATTTTTTTTTACCGGTGCTGCTGTTAAAGAACTCATTGCCCTGCGGAAATGCATCCATGTATTGGACAAGGATGCTTCTAATGAATGGTACCTGGAACAATCGAAGAGAAAATGGCTGCCCGGTCTTTTTTCCGGCAAGTCTTTCAGAAGTATTCACGAGGGTGGGAATGTTTACGGATCTTATGAAAACTTCTTTGATACCCAGTCTCAGGAAAAGAGGCACATGCAACAGGCCGTAAGCCTTCATGCATCCATAATCATTTTTCCGGGTTCGCGTAAAGCGGAAAAAGCACTGCCTTCGGGGCTTACAAACAAAATAGCCGCATCTTGTGTTGGTAAACATTCTTTACAAACGGCTCATTTCTCAAATACCCCCACTGTTATTTCAACAGGAAAGGATTCGCTTCAACAGGATGTTTTCTATGCTAATTTTAGTGAATTGATCAGCCTTATCCAATCGGCTGATTTCATTATCAGTGCCGACAGCCTCCCCGCGCACCTAGCCCAACTGCTGAACAAACCCCATTGGATACTTTACAATCAAAAAATCAATACTGAATGGCTTACCCCGTATACTCTGGCACATGGGCATTACAGTTGTTTTGATGAGTTTGAAAAACTAAAAGTATTTTTAACTGAGGGGTAAAAGTGTATGCAACCAGGTAAAGTATTGTTCTGTTTTTATCAGCAGCCTTGATTTTTTTTGCTACTTTTTTGTACCAGGACAAGAAAGTAAATAGCGAAAATGCTACCTGGGAGTGGATCCGGACTAGTATACCTAATCCTATTTTTAATATTGCATCGCTTTAATGATCGTTATAACCAAACAACACGTTATTTTTAACCAATTGACAGTTTATGAAAGGTTTTATACTGCAATCGGTTTATGAAAAAGACAGGCAGGCTAATATCAGCCACCTGAAGGATATTTTGCCCGGAATGCAATTGGCAGATGCTGTGTACCCGCTTCATGAAAAAGTACCTTTTGTACAAAGGATAGCTGCCATAGCCAAAGCCCGGACCGGTAAAGCTTTACGCTTGGGCGAGATCGGCTGCCTGATGAGCCATAGGCGTATCTGGCAGCAGGTTATTCATACGGAGGGTGATGAGCAGGAACATTACCTTGTATTGGAATCAGACAGCGTGATAAAGCATACAGGCATCTTGCAGCGCCGTTTTGAAGAAATGGCCGGCTGTTACGATCTTTTTTTCTGGGGTGCCTGGGATGGACATTTACAGTTATTCCATTCTACAAAAAGCAGCCCGGAAAAAGGATTTACACATGGGGTACCCTATATTAAAAGCGTGTACTGTACCTATGGGTATTCGGTAAATAAGAAGGCAGCCCGTTACCTGCTGCAAAAAACCAAAAAAATAAAATACCCGGTTGACCAGTTTAAACGTTACATCGAACCAGGTGTTTTGTTGATTGGCGGAGTGATGCCGGAATTGATTACTACTTTGGGAACCGTAAGCTATATAAAAAAGAATACTAACAGCAGGTGGTATATTCGCCTTTTTATTGCCTTGCTTGATTGTAAAAACAGTCTGATCTGTTCGCTGAAATGAGTAACCTGAAAAAACTATACCTTAACCTTTATGTGATCGTATACGCGCTGTATGCCTATTTTAACAAAGGTATCGCGTACAGCTTTCTTGTAGAAGGGTTGCTGGTATTGGGATTGGTACTGCTGTTGCTGGAAAGGCGTTCGTACGAATTTCCCTGGAACCGTAAAATGCTGCTGCTGGTATTGTTTGTAGGGGTAACCTGTGTGTATATTGGCCGCGGCCTGCTACGGTATAACCCGATAGATGTGATAAGGGATTCTTTCATGCTCAATTATATAGCTTTTGTCTTCATCATTTTTCTGTTCAGGGAGCAGTTGGATTATTTAATTGAAAGGCTGGCATTGGTATATAAATGGTACCCACTGGTGGCCTGTTGCTCTTTCCTTTCATTATCGTATATCCCTTTTTTTGGTGAACTCAAAGTGTTCGGTGATATCCACCTGCTGCATTATAAATATGGTGATATGGCTGTACACCTGTTTATTACCACGATGCTGCTGCTTAATGGATATATTAAACTGGAGAGGCGTTTTATGGTAGCCAATGCCGTGCTGATTGCTTACCTGTTCCTGATCGCTTCTTCTTACAACCGGGCGGGAATGGTTTCTTATATTATCGCTTTCACTGTTTTTGTTTTCTGTACGCATGATAAAGCATTAAAGCAACGGATACTTTCTTCATTGAAATTTGTGCCGGTCGTAATCCTTGCCGCACTTCCTTTTTATATGAGTACCCAGGTGGAAGAAAATTTTCAGGGACGTAAATTGGGGCTTGACCAGTTAAGTAATAATATTACCAGTATTGTAAACCCCGATAATTCAACCGGCAACCTGAACGATAATAAAATATGGCGGTTGGTATGGTGGGGCAAGATTATTGATTATACTTTTGGCGGCGAGTATTTTTTTAATGGCAAAGGCCTGGGCATGAGCCTGGCTACTGATGATGATATTCCTATGGCGGAAGAGGATCTGCGGGCACCGCATAATTTTCACTTGAATATACTGGCCCGTTTTGGGGTGCCTTTTTTCTGTGTCTGGTTATATTGGATTTTTTTAAACTTACGAGGTATCCGTTTAAAAGAACAGGACCCCTTTCGACTCATACTATTGGTAATCTTTATTATGTTTATCCTGAATGCTTCTTTCGATGTATTCCTCGAAGGGCCAATGGGCGCATTCCCATTCTGGACCTTTGTTGGGATCATGTATGCAAAAGAGGCGGAAGTAATTAATATACAGGCTTAATATGACGGGAAAACACCTCAGGTACCTAACCAATCTCAGCGCCACTTTTCTGTCGCAGGCTGTGAGTGCCCTTTCCATATTACTGCTTACACCGGTACTGGTAAGAAACCTGGGTACGGAACAGTTCAGTTTGTATGGGGTACTGCTAAACATCATTATTTTTTCTTCGGTATTCGATTTCGGACTGAATATCGGGTTATTACGGCGGCTAATACATGAAAAAAGCCAGTCAGAAGCGCTGATCAGTTCCCTGTTTTTCTTTTTCCTTTTCCTTTTTGTGATCAGTGTCCCGGTATTTTTTGTCTTGTATGAAAGCGAGATCCTGAATACGGGAAGCAATTATTTTTACCATGCTTTTTTCACGGCCATACTGATCACCCAGAATATCCTTGCTTTATTATTTGATGTAATTATCCAGACTGCCAATAAAATATTTGTTGGCAAGATCATCCGCATCAGCAAACTTGTTATTGAGTTTACCGCTTTGTATTTCTTCTGCCGGCAGGGTTCGGTAACCCTTTTGTTATTAGTAAGTGCCGTGGTGAATTTTTTATACATATTCATCCTGTTTTATTATTCAAAAAAGGAAGTGAATTACAAAATATCTTTTGCATACAGTAAATGGAAACTGCTGGTGAGCCATCTCCGTTATAGTTTCTGGTATTTTCAGGCAGCAATTGCCGGCGTACTGGCTTTCAATGCACAGATCATCATGATCAGTTCATTGCTGGATAGTATAAGTGTGGCAAAATATATATTGGTATCCCGCTTTTTTGATGTGATCCGTATAGGGCTCACCAATTTTACCATAGTATTATTTCCTATGCTGGCAACGATACAGTCAGAAGGCAACTGGTCCCTTCTGAAGGAAATGTATCTTACGATCCTTAAACGGATGGGGATACTCGCTATTGTTTTACTGGCAGCGCTTATAGGCATCGGGCAAACGGTATTTGTATTTTGGAGTAAACAGGGCGGGCAGGATATACGCCTGCTCTTTAAACTATTTGCGGTGTTTATCATGATGATCGTAATAGACAATGTATCAGCAGTTTTTTTAAGTGCCCTGCGGCTGAATAAGATACAGGTGATCGTGGCCATGGGGCAGGGGGTAGTGGCACTCGTTCTGGGCTATTTGCTTATTCGTCCGTTTGGCATAGCAGGCATAGCTTTGGGTTCGATCATTGCATTGTTGGCTACAAACTTTATCTTCAATCCTGTATACCTTATCAGGCAGATCAACCAACACATTAGTACTAAGCGCGATGGAAGCAACCTGTAGAATTTGCGGTAACACAACCAACAATACCTGGTACGAGGTGAAAGAAATGATGTTGGGAACCGGTGACAGCTTCCGTTACTTCCAATGCGGTGCCTGTAACTGTTTGCAGTTACATACGGTTCCCGATGAAATAAGCAGGTATTATCCTGATGATTATTACAGTTTTAAAGCTTCGCCGGAAGATGGGTACAAGGGCAGGATTAAAAAATACCTGCAGGGCTTACGGCATCATTCTGTAATAACCGGTAAAGGCCTGACAGGCAGGCTACTGAAAAAATTATTACCCAACAGGCATATTGAGTTGGAGAATTTTAAATATGCCCGGTTGAAAAAAAAGGATAAGATATTGGATGTGGGTTCGGGCAATGGCTTGTTTACCTATCTTTTAAAAAATGCCGGCTTTAGTAATATTAAAGGCATTGATCCTTTTCTGAAGCAGGATATTAAGTATGCAAACGGTTTACATATACAGCGGATAAGCCTGTTTGACCTGGAAGAGACTGGTTGGGATGCGGTGATGTTTAACCATTCTTTCGAGCACCTGGATAGCCCGCAACGTTACCTGGAACGGGTAAATCAAATACTTACCCCCAAAGGCATTTGCATTATCCGTATACCTACCGTATCTTCTGAAGCCTGGGAAACCTATAAAGAGCATTGGGTACAGCTCGATGCGCCACGCCATTATTTTCTATTTTCAGTAAAAAGTATGGAACTGCTGGCAGAAAGGTGTGGATTTGGGATAAAGGGTACCTATTATGAATCCACAGCCTTCCAGTTTATCGGCAGTGAGCAATACCGGAAGGGAATATCTTTATATGGCAGTGAACTTTCATATTATAAAGGAAACAGGAATATCTTTACGGCAGAAGCAGTAAATGGTTTTCAGCTTCGGGCAGAGCAGCTGAATAAAGAAAAGAAAGGGGATTCGATTTTCGTTGTTTTACAGAAACTATAACTAAGTGGATAAAATACATATTACGGGTATTGATATTTCCAATGTTCATTTTAATGAATTGATCGATTATTTTAATAGGGTGATTGATCAAAAGCAAAAGATACGGGTTTGTGTAACCCCGGTGAATTCTTTAACCACCGCACACCGCCAGCCTGCGTTGAAAGAAATTTACAACAGTGCAGACATGGTTCTTTGCGATGGTGTACCCATAGTATGGGCATCACGGTTTCTTAATACACCCATAAAAGAAAGGATTACCGGGCTGGATGTTATGCCCGTGTATATTGCGGAATGTGCGAGGAAAAATTATTCTATGTTTTTTCTGGGGGCAAGGGAAGGGGTGGCTGGTACCTTACAACAAAAAATTGAGCAGGCCTATCCCGGTATTAACATTGTTGGCGTGTATACACCTCCTTTCGCGGAACGGTTTTCTGAAAATGAAACTGCAAAAATGATTGATCTTGTAAATGAAGCCAAGCCCAATGTGCTATGGGTAAGCCTTACAGCCCCTAAACAGGATATATGGCTATATGAGAACCTGCATCGTTTACATACCAATATTGCCATAGGTGTTGGGGGCGCTTTTGAAGTAACAGCCGGTATAATTACCCGCGCCCCAAGATGGATGCAGCTATCAGGACTCGAATGGCTTTATCGTTTTCTACAGGAACCTAAGCGAATGTTCCGTCGTTATTTTATTGAAGCCCCGCTATTTATCCCCCTCATTATCAGGCAGAAATTTAAACGTTAGCACCTGATTTGTAGCCATCGCTGGTTGAATTCTATATCTTTACACCCTCACAAATTTATGCCTATGAAATCAAGGCTGGCTATTCAGCTCATAGTATGCTGTTGTATACTTTTCTCAGGAACTGCCTTCTCACAGGTGGTTTATGAACGTCATACCAGTGAAGTATATAATTTTCTTGCCCGCCTTGCACAAAAAGGGGTAATCGTGTTTGATGACCTGATCCGGCCCATCAGTAAACAAAAAATAGGGCAGGCATTGGATAGTGTGGCGGTACATGAGAATGTACTCTCTTCCATTGAAAAAAAAGAACTGGCGTTTTACCAGCGCGAATTTACCGAAGGTGCCAGGAAGCGGATACTGTCTGCCGGAAATGCCGACTTCAGTATACAGGCAGATCCCATTGTTACAGCATCCTATGTTTCCGGTTCAGGTAAAGACATTAAGACTACCAGCTCCGGCATTAATGTATGGGGCCATATTGGCAATAAATGGGGGTTCCAGTTTTCTTTCCATGACGTGAATGCCAGCGGTACCGGCTTCGACACCTCACATAAAGGATTGGAAGCAGGATCTGAAACAGGGCCCATATTAATCAATGCCTATAAAAAGAACTCGCAAAATTTTTTGGAAATCCGTGGTCATCTTAGTTACCAGTTCAAAAACGGATCTATCAGTGCCGGTCAGGATTACCTTCTTTGGGGATATGGTGAAAATGGCAGGATTGTACTTTCCGATAAAGCACCTACTTATCCTTATATCCGGCTCGATTACCAACCCTTGCCCTGGCTCAGGTTCAATTATACACATGCCTGGCTGCAATCGGGGTTGATAGATTCTTCCCGGTCTTACAGCATTCCCTCCGGCATATTTGGCGGGATAAGGGAAGTGGATATTACAAAATACATGGCCTCACACAGCATTGATTTTACCCTGAAAAAAGGATTGAATTTTACGCTGGGTGAATCGATTATTTATAACGATAACCTGAATATCGGGTACCTGGTACCCATCATGTTTTTTAAAGCGGTAGATAATTACAATGGTGCTTCCGGTATCCAGAAAGGCTCAAACGGGCAATTCTTTTTTCAGTTGAGTTCTCGCAACCAGCTACCCAAAACACATTTGTACGGTACCCTTTTTATTGATGAGATAAAACTGGGCAGCATTCTTTCCAAAGAAAAACAACGCAATCAGCTCGGCTACACCCTTGGCGGGTCTGTTACCGATTTGCTGGGGATACCCTACCTCACCGCCGGACTCGAATACACGCGTATCCGACCCTTTGTGTACAGGAATTTTCTGCCGGCACAGGATTATACAAATGCGGGATACCTTTTGGGTGATTGGATGGGAAGCAATGCAGACCGGATAATGGGTTTTGTAAAATATACCCCTTTGCCAAAACTGAAATTACAAGTTCGTTATTCGCATATACGCAAAGGTGGTGCAGGAACACTGGATCAACAATACCTGCAGCAACCACAACCTCCATTCCTTTTCGACTTTCAGCGCAAGGCAGACGAGCTCTTTGTGAGTGCCTCTTATGAATACCTGCACAGGTTATACCTGAACACCTATGTGAAGCGGCTGGACAAAAATCAAACCTTTTTTATTGGAATGACTTATGGGCTCTGATACAGCAGATAAAAAACAAAAAAAATCTATAGTAGCTATTGCCTGGAATGGTGTTGATGAACCGTGTGCTTCGGTTAGTTTTGACGTTGCGGCTGAGTTTACTATTCTCCTATTTAATTTTTCTGGAAATGAAAGGGTGCCACTTGCGGGTAACACTTTTTATTATGATCAATTATTGAGTAAACGCACTGAATTTAAAGGGCACTTACTACGCGAATTGCATGAATATTTACAAAATGACAATTATGAATACATAGGGCTGATTGATGATGACATACGACTGAAGATATCCGATATCAATCAACTATTGCGCATTGCAGCTGTAAACCAACTGGATGCCTGCCAGCCCTCCCTCACACATAATAGCTACCACAGCTTTCAGTTTAACCTGCACCGGCCCGGGGTGGAGCTATTGCCTGTGCCATGGGTAGAGATCATGTGCCCTTTTTACCGTAAAGAATTATTTGATGCCTGTTACCCTTTGTGCGAACACAATATTTCCTCTTACGGCATAGACAAATATGCAATCCCGTTTTACCAGCAGTTATTAAACATGAAACGCACTGCAGTAATACATGCGGTGCAAATCACCCACCTGAAAGCCGTTACAGATGGCGACAAAAGATTCTCGAACGGCCTTACGGCCAGGCAGGAGGGCGAGCGTTTACGCAAAGCGATTCTTTACCTGATTAGAACAGAATATGCGGAGA
Source organism: Bacteroidota bacterium (assembly GCA_025356235.1). GTDB lineage: Bacteria > Bacteroidota > Bacteroidia > Chitinophagales > Chitinophagaceae > Sediminibacterium. The sequence goes on along the minus strand of JANXUL010000102.1, from coordinate 8,988 downwards.
TCTTTACAAAAGAAATGGTGGCAGCTTATTTTGATGAACAAAGAAACGGATTTGATAAACTGAAAGATGGGATAAGGGTTTTTATGAAAGATGCGAGGGCATTTCTGAATAAGGGATAATTAGTGGATGTTTGGTATTTTATGCCCGGATAGGGGATTGATAAACAATACACTATATGATTATTGGTGTACATCAACAGCTCTGCATAAGAAGTATATTAATTAAGTTTATATTGCAACGTTAAACAATGCAATATCTATGTTCAGAGGCAACCGGTTAAATTATTTAGTAAGGTTATGGGTAGATGTATCGTTGCTGCTGGTTTGTTTTGTGCTGGCTTCTTATTTTGATAATGGCACTGTTGCCGGCGTTCTCAAACGCCCGCTGGTAATTATTATTTCATCGAGCATACTCGTTTGGTATATAGCGGCCCGAATTTTTTTATTGTATGGTGAGATCACCATCTTCTCCTTCTCCCAGGAAATGACCGTTTTCCTCCGCCAACTGGCTACCCATCTGTTAATACTCATATTCCTTCTTTTTGTGTTTTACCAGGAATTCTATCAATACCGCTCCCTGGTTCTGTATTATCATTTACTGATATTTATTTCTGTTCCTTTTGAAAAATACTTTTACCGCGTACTGGTTGCTTTTGTGCGTAAACAGTATAAGTATGAAAAAAATATTCTCATCGTAGGCTCAGGCCAGCTGGCTGCTAATTTTTACAAGTCACGTATACTCAATAATAACCTCAAGTACAACCTTGTTGGCGTGTTAGATGATCGTGATCACCACAATTTTAATGGTAAATACCTCGGCGGTTTCAATCAGCTGACAGACATTTTAAACCAAAGTGATATTGATGAAGTATTCCTGGCCCTGCCCAATGATGAAACAGAAACGATTGATTATGTTATTGATATCTGCGAAAAAAAATCCCGCCGGGTAAGTATAATTCAGGATATCAGCCGCCTTGGCGCGGGTTCCTTCAAAGTAACGAATTACGCCGGTTTCCCTGCGGTAGGCATCCGCTACTTCCCGCTGGATGACGCGGAGAACCAGTTTTTTAAACGGATCTTCGATTTAGTATTCTCTTCCTTTTTCCTACTTTTTTTGTTTACCTGGGTGGGCCCCATTATCGCTATAATCATTAAGCTCAATTCAAGGGGCCCCATCCTGTTCAAACAGGAACGGTGGGGACTAAATAACAAAAAAATTGTCTGTTATAAGTTCCGCACCATGTACATCAATACGGGTGAAGATAATTTTGGCAATGGTTTTGAACAGGCGCGCAGGAATGATAGGCGGGTAACCGCTGTGGGACGCTTTCTGCGTAAATCCAACCTTGATGAACTTCCACAGTTTATCAATGTTTTTTTTGGAAGCATGTCTGTTGTGGGACCGCGTCCGCACCCGATACCCCTTTCTTTAGAATCAAAAGATATTGTACAGAACTATATGCTCCGCCACCTGGTAAAGCCGGGTATTACAGGCTGGGCCCAGGTTAACGGCAGCAGGGGCGAGACAAGTCACCCCGATGATATGCGCAAACGTGTAGGCTTTGATCTGTGGTATATTGAGAACTGGAATTTCTGGCTCGATTGCCAGATTATTTTCCAAACGGTGGTTAATATGATCAAGGGAGATGAGAATGCCTATTAACGGAGTGATTAATGATAAGAACAAACCGTTCATGAGAAATAATTCAATTAAAAAAGCAACCTTCCGCATAGTTGACTTTTTACTGGTTCCATTCAGTTATATTTTTCTTCCCTTCTTCAGGTTCATACGCAAGTATGGGGTACAACATTTTCCCTTAAACCTGAGAGCCTTTTTAAAAATCGGTGTTTTCCCAATCCGGGATCATTATTATGAGCCCCAGCTTACCTACTCACCCACATTTGACGCACAACAAAAACGGCCCCTTGTCATAGACTTTGATATAACCGGCCAGCTTAACCGGTTACAGGATTTTCAAAAATATGTGGGGGAACTGGACAGTCTTTCTGTACACAACCCGTCTTTTGGTGCAGGTGATGCCGAAGTATATTACCTGATGATAAGGAACAGCAAACCAAAGCGTGTGATTGAAATTGGATCCGGTTTTTCTACGCTGTTGGCTTTGGAGGCTATCAGTAAAAACAAAGCAGAAGGGTTTATCACTGAACTAACCTGCATTGAACCGTATGAAAAAGAATGGTTGGCAGAAATAAAGGGCATAACGTTGATTAGAAAACCCGTAGAACAGGTGCCTGTCGCATTCTTTCAATTACTTGCGGAGAACGATATTCTTTTTATAGATTCATCACATATTATCCGCCCCGAAAATGATGTGTTGTTTGAATACCTTCAGTTGCTGCCTGCCTTGCACAAAGGGGTACTGATACATATGCACGATATTTTTTCTCCGAGGCATTACCGAAAAGACTGGCTAACAGAACTGTACCGTTTCTGGAATGAACAATATTTATTGGAAGCCTTTTTATATTACAATGAATCCTTTCAAATACTTTTCTCGCTAAACTACCTTGCGAACGACTATTTTACTTCTTTACAAAAAACCTGTATCCACTTGAGGCAAGTTGATCAGCCGTCTTCTTTCTGGTTACAAAAAAGTAAGATCAATATATTCTTGTGAAATCCAGAAAACGATCCGGAATATTTACCTGGGATTAGATATAATAATTGCAGTGGTGTATGTGTATTTAGTTAAAAGCCCGTCTCTACAAAAAAGCAAGGAGCGGAAATGTTATATGGGAGTGGATACGAGCTTATTATACCTAATTCTATAGCATTAACATATTTACAAAACGCTTTCTGGTTACTTTCCTAAATTTGCCGCATGCCGCAAGCTACTTTTCATGTGAATATTATTAATCGGTCTGGCAACCCCCTGCCTCAATATGCAACTGATGGCTCATCAGGTATGGATATAAGGGCATTTATGGATGAACCGGTGGTTCTGCAACCCCTGCAAAGAACATTGATCCCAACTGGTCTTTTTATCGAATTACCCATAGGTTATGAAGTACAGGTCCGGCCAAGAAGTGGGTTAGCTATTAAACAGGGTATTACCTGCCTGAATACCCCGGGTACCATCGACGCGGATTATCGTGGCGAAATAAAAGTGGTTTTAATCAACCTGTCCAATGAAAACCAGGCTATTGAACCAGGCGACAGGATTGCCCAAATAGTTTTTCAAAAAGTAGAAAAAATATCCTGGCAGCCTGTAACTATCATTAATGAAACCGAACGGGGTGCCGGAGGTTTCGGCCATACCGGCAAACAATAAATACATTATGAAGTATTCCCTAGTATTCCTTATGGCTGTCACTGTTTTTTGTTTTTCCTGTAAAACAGTAAAAAAAACACAACATATACAGGAAGCCATCACTAAAAAAGACACGGCTCCCACCATTGTTATCAAAGAATCGCCCAAGGTAGATTCTGCTGCTATTGTAAAGGATATCCTGGGTAAAGTGGTAAGGAGTAAAATTGATTTTAATACGTTTAATGCCAAAATAAAAGTATCGTATGAAGGCCCCCAGAAGAGTGATAGTTACACTGTTTACCTGAGTATGAAAAAAGATAGTATCATCCTGATAAAAGTAACGGGTACCGTTCTCGGCTTCAGGGGGCTGGGGTTACAGGCTAAGGTTAAAAAAGATAGTGTGGTGATCGTTCAGTATGCGGGGGAACAATCTGTCAGGAACGAATCTATCAGCTACCTGCAGGATGTAACCCAAATACCTTTTGATTTTTCCACTTTGCAGGACATTATTATTGGCAACCCGATTTTCCTGGATAGCAACGTGGTCTCCTACAAAGAAGGGGCCTCGCAGTTATTGGTGCTAATGGTAGGCGACTTGTTTAAGCACCTGCTTACTTTAGATAATACCGATTATAAAATCCTGCATAGTAAATTAGATGATGTTGACCTGCAACGTAACCGGACATGTGATATTACGCTGGGCACTTACCAGCCTATGGGCAGTTATCAATTTGCCACTTACCGTAAAATATCCGTTTCGGAAAAATCACAATTAGATATTTACCTTGATTTTAAAGAGTTTACACTAAATGAACCGTTAAAATATACGTTTGATGTACCTAAAAAATTCAAGCGTAAGTAATTAACCCCCAATTTAGCAGTTATTGTAGGGCAAACGCATTTATCATTTAAATACCTTACCATGTTTACAAGGATTTTTTCTGTACTCTTTCTTGTTTTGATCCTATCATTTTGCGCAACTGCACAGAATACAAGAGAGGAACTGCAAAAACAGGAAAAAGATATCCAGAAAGAACTGCTTGAGCTGAATAAATTATATTCCGAAACACAGAAGAATAAAAAGATGTCGCTGAAACAGCTGGCCATTATTAAAAACAAAATCAATAAAAGGGAGCAGCTGGTCAACAGTATAAACAAACAGGTACGGCAGTTAGATGAAACCATATTCACCAACGAACGTGATATCTACCGTTTGCGAAAAGAACTGGATACGCTGAAAATGAAATACTCGAAGAGCATCATTTTTGCTTACCGGAACAGGAGCAGTTATGAATACCTGAACTTTTTATTTTCTGCAGGTAGTTTCAACGACGCTGTAAAACGTATTACCTACCTGAAAAGCTACCGGCAAAACCGCGAAACCCAGGCCAACACCATTATGAAATCCGATCAGCTGTTGCAACAAAAAGTGGGGTTACTGAGTGCCAATAAAAAAGAAAGGCTGGTTACACTGCTAACGCAAAGTGAGCAATTAAAAGTATTACAGGTTGATAAAAAAGAACAGGACCAGGTAGTGACCCAGTTAAAAGGAAAGGAAAAAGAACTGAGCGTACAGATAAATGAGAAAGAGAAGCAACGGCAGAAAGTTCAACAGGCATTCAATGCCATTATCAGGAGGGCGATAGAAGATGCGAAAAAGAAAGAAGCGGCTGCCAAACTAAAAGCATTAGAAGATCAAAAGAAAGCGCAGTCTTCAGATGCCACAGCAAAAAACACTTCCCCGGTTGTGAAACCAAGCACAGGCGCAGCCAGCAATGAACCTGTTACGGGTGTTTCTAAAACTGGCAGGGACAGGGCCTATTCACCACTAGAATCCACCCCGGAAGGCAGGGAAATGTCTGTTAATTTTGAAAATAACAAAGGACGGTTACCCTGGCCTGTATCAACTGGTGTTATCACGGCCCATATGGGCATTGAAAAAATTGCAGGCACAAAACTTACCCGTAAAACAGATGGTATTGAAATATCATTACCTGTAGGAGCTACCATAAAATCAGTGGCGGATGGTAAAGTAATTTATGCCGGGGAGGTTGATGGAGAGCAGGCATTGGTTCTTCAACACGGAAAATATTTTACATCATATAGTAACCTGTCTTCGGTTAACGTTTCGGCAGGGCAGGAAGTAAAAGCAGGCTCTGTTCTGGGCAAATCCGGCACTTCCATTGACGGCGAGGGTATTATGATATTCTCCATCATGAATGATAAAGGTGTTCAGCAAAATCCCGAATCCTGGTTAAAGCCGCAGAAGTGATTAAATGAGGTTAAAGGGGTTAAAGAAAATAAAAGGGATAAAAAGATAAAATAATATTATTTATCTTTTTATCCCTTTTACCTTTTTTACGTACTCGAAATGTAAAGTAGGTGTACCTGTCATTTACCCTTTTAACTTCTTTACCCTTTTTCAACTATTTTTATCAATCCCCAAATCCATTAACTTCAATAAAATACTTGCTACATGAACCAGTATATCTTATCATTCGACCAGGGTACTACCAGCAGCCGGGCTATTGTATTTGATCAAAAAGGGGCGATTATTTCTGTTGCACAAAAAGAGTTCACACAAATATTTCCACAACCTGGCTGGGTAGAACATGATGCGAATGAAATATGGAGCACGCAACTGGGTGTAGCCGCAGAAGCCATAACCAAAGCGGGGTTAACCGTTAAAAATATAGCCGCAATTGGTATCACCAACCAACGGGAGACAACCATTGTTTGGGATAAAAATTCCGGGCAACCCATTCACAATGCCATCGTGTGGCAGGACAGGCGCACCGCTGTTTTTTGTGATGAGCTGAAAGCAAAAAATTTCGATAAACGTATTCAGCAAAAAACCGGGCTGGTAGTAGATGCCTATTTTTCTGCCACCAAAGTAAAATGGATACTGGACCATGTACCTGGTGCCAGGGATAAAGCCAATAAAGGAGAACTCTGTTTTGGTACGGTAGACAGTTGGCTTTTGTGGAAGCTGACCAATGGAAAAGTACATGCGACAGATGTATCCAATGCATCAAGAACCATGTTATTTAACATACATTCATTACAATGGGATGAAGACCTGTTACAAATATTTGATGTGCCCGCATCTATGTTACCGGAAGTAAAAAGCAGCAGTGAAATATATGGCCACACACAAAATATTTTAACGGCGCATAATATCCCCATTGCCGGAATTGCGGGCGATCAGCAGGCGGCATTGTTTGGACAAATGTGTACACAACCCGGCATGGTAAAAAACACATATGGTACGGGTTGCTTTATGTTGATGAATACTGGTGAAAAAGCAGTGCCCTCTACCAATAACCTGCTTACTACAGTGGCCTGGCAGGTAAACGGCGTTACCCATTATGCATTAGAAGGAAGCGTGTTTATAGCAGGAGCCGTAGTGCAATGGTTAAGGGATGGATTAAAAATTATCCGTACATCAGCCGAAGTAGAAACATTAGCTGCTGAAGTTAACAGCAGCGATGGTGTATATGTAGTACCGGCATTCGCAGGCCTCGGTGCGCCTTATTGGAACCAGCATGCGCGTGGTACCATTGTAGGTATTACCCGTGGTACAACCGGGGCACATTTTGCCCGGGCAGCATTAGACAGTATTGCTTACCAAACCATGGACGTACTGAAAGCCATGGAAGCTGATGCCGGTATTGCTATTAAAGAATTGCGGGTAGATGGTGGCGCTACAGCTAATAACCTGCTTATGCAATTTCAAAGCGACCTGCTCAATACGAAAGTTATCCGGCCTACCGTAGTTGAAACCACCGCTTTGGGTGCCGCATACCTTGCAGGCCTCGCGGTTGGTTACTGGAGCAGTACCGATGATATTCAACAACAATGGCAGATGGAAAGAACTTTTTCGCCCATCATGACAGATGCCAAAAGAAAAGAATTATCCGAAGGCTGGAAACGCGCAGTAAATACGGCTGTTAGCTGGAGTGCTTAAGTATATACCGTTTTAACATGCATTGTAAAAGAAACAAATAGTCAACATAGGATTAGGCATAATAAGCGCAAAGGCCTATTTCTACTGGTGTTAAAAATGGCCTCTGAAAAAAAGCGTTAAGAAATGAACGATGCCTGGCTTTGATATATTGTTGAAATACAAAATTGCTTCATTATTGATAAAAAAGCCTGGCTTTAGACTTCGTTCATTTTAGCGTAATGGAGTAAATAGCGGAAATGCTATCTGGGAGCGGATTCGAGCTTATGATACCTAATCCTATCGTCACCATTCATGTAGGAGAAATTTTAGCCTACTAAAAAATAATGCCTTACGCAATTAAAACATTTAAAGCAATAGATTATTTTCTTCTGAAATTAACCATTGAGCAGTTCCGATATAAAATTTCTAATCATTCCTTGTGGACTGGCCTCTTTGGGTTTGGTGCCAAGCGAATGCGAAGGCAGACAAAATGATGTGAAGCACCTTTTGTCAGAGGCCAAAGCAGCCCGGTAACAAGGACGGGGCCCAGCGGCCCTGAGCGACAAGGGTTCATGAATAAAGAACCTTATCATTTTAAAGATCATTCAGTATATACGCTTAGTAGCACAAGACATTACAAAAATAATTGAGTTATTTACCCGTTTACCATGCAGAGAAACCAGATGTTAAGTCAGTTATCAAATGTTCCGCAATGGGATATGATTATTATCGGCGGCGGTGCAACCGGCCTGGGTGCAGCAGTAGATGCCGCCACACGTGGTTATAAAACATTACTGGTTGAGCAGTATGATTTTGCCAAAGGCACATCCAGCCGTTCTACCAAACTGGTACATGGCGGTGTTCGGTACCTGGAGCAGGGTAATATAAAATTAGTAAGAGAGGCGTTGCGTGAGCGGGGATACCTTTTACAGAATGCACCCCACCTTACTTCTACCCAAAAGTTTATTGTGCCGGTATTCAGCTGGTGGGAAAAATGGTATTATGCCATCGGCTTAAAAATATACGATGTGCTTTCAGGAAAACTATCGCTGGGCAAAACACAGGTATTGTCTAAAAAACAAACCATCGAGCATCTTCCTACCATCAATCCTTCAAAATTAGCCGGAGGTATTTTATATTTCGACGGGCAATTTGATGATAGCCGATTGTGCACAGAAATGGCTCTCACAGCTGTGAAATATGGGGCCACTGTTATTAACTATTGCAAGGCCCGCGGTTTTGTAAAAGAAAAAGGAAAGATTAGTGGTGTGCAACTAACGGATACCATCACGGGTAAGGAATATACGGCTCATGCCAAATCGGTCATCAATGCAACCGGTGTATTTACGGATACCATCCTGCAAATGGATGATGCGGCAAGGCACGACCTGGTATCACCTTCACAAGGCATACACCTGGTGGTGGAGACTGCATTTTTTCCGGGCACCGATGCAATGATGATCCCTAAAACAGATGATGGAAGGGTATTGTTTGCCGTGCCCTGGCACAACAAAGTAGTATTAGGCACAACCGATACGCCTGTTGAAACTGCTGTAATTGAACCCAAACCTTTGGAAGAAGAGATTGCCTTTATTTTAAAACATATCAACCGCTATTGCATCCATACTATTTTACGCAGCGATGTAAAAAGTGTTTTTGTAGGGTTACGCCCGCTTGTAAAAATAAAAGGCACCAGGCGTACCGCTTTACTGTCGCGGGATCATACGTTGATCGTATCCCCAACAGGATTGGTAACGGTTACCGGTGGCAA
>JANXUL010000055.1 GCA_025356235.1 Bacteroidota bacterium | reverse complement strand
GATACGATTGCTATTGCAGTAGGATATGGCCGCAGCGAAAAAATGGGTAAAGCCGCTTTTGGCGCAGGTAAGAACGCATTTCCTTTGGCCAGCCTGAATGGTTCTTCTGTAAGTTTTGTAAATAGTAGTGTTGAGATTACTGCTACCGGTGATAAATATCCGGTGGCATTAACCCAAACACATAGCCGTTACGATACCGCGCAAGGTAATCGTACCGAGGTGATGAAAGAATTAACCCTTGCGGCATACAAAGAAAACCCTACCGAAATCCGCGACGAACGTGAAAAAGAATTGAAACCCTGGGGCGGACTGGAAAAATTTGAAGGACAGGGAACCATCTATCCTGTTTACGACAGGCCCGGTATCAAATGGGGTATGAGTGTTGACTTAAACACCTGTAACGGTTGTGGTGCTTGTGTTGTGGCTTGTAATGCTGAAAATAATGTAGCGGTTGTTGGTAAGCCCGAAGTACTTCGTGGGCATGAAATGCATTGGTTACGTATTGACCGTTATTTCAGCGGAGATATGGATAATCCGAATGTGGTTTTCCAGCCATTGATGTGCCAGCATTGCGATAATGCACCTTGCGAAAATGTTTGTCCGGTTGCCGCTACCAATCATAGCAGTGAAGGATTGAATCAGATGACGTATAACCGTTGTATCGGTACAAGGTATTGTGCCAACAACTGTCCGTATAAAGTACGACGTTTTAACTGGGCCGATTATAGCGGTGCCGATAGCTTCCCTAATAACCAGGAAGGTATTGTGAATGACGTGGTATTGAATATGAATGACGACCTTACCAGGATGGTACTGAACCCCGATGTTACGGTGCGTTCACGTGGTGTGATCGAAAAATGTTCTTTCTGTGTTCAGCGTTTACAGGAGAGCAAATTAAAAGCGAAGAAAGAAAGCAGGCCAATGGTCGACAGCGATATTAAAGTGGCATGCCAGCAGGCTTGCCCCACCAACGCCATCAATTTTGGTAATGCAAATGATAAAACAAGTTCCATTACCAAAACAAGGATGGAAAACCCGAACCGCCAGTTTTATGTACTCGAGCAACTGCATGTATTGCCTAATGTAACCTATATGGCGAAAGTGAGGAATTTGGAGGAAGAACATGAAGCGGGTAAAAAAGGGGCGGAGAAAAAAGAAGGGGCGCATGCGTAAAGTGAGTTGTGAATCGTGAGTAAAACTTACCATACACTATTTACGAGCGGAATAGTGGAAAGGAAGTACAAGTGTGCAACGCAAGAAAAGTTGAGTAAAGAACAAAAGTTGATTCAATAAAAAATACTATGGGCCATTAATCGTGGGCCATGGACCAATAAACAAGACCAGATGCATTTAAAGTACGAATCACAGCTTAGGGAACCATTGGTGAATGGCGATAAAAACTATCACCAGGTAACAGAAGACATTGTTCGCCCTATTGAAGCGAAGCCTTCCCGGTTATGGTACATCGGTTTTTTCATTTCTGTATCCTTGCTAATGTTTGGGGTATACAGTGTGTACAGGGATGTAACCTACGGTATTGGCCAGTGGAACCTGAATAAGACCGTTGGCTGGGGTTGGGATATTACCAACTTCGTATGGTGGGTAGGTATCGGTCATGCCGGAACCCTTATTTCTGCAGTTCTTTTATTGTTCCGCCAGGGATGGAGAACAGGTGTTAACAGGGCGGCTGAAGCGATGACCATTTTTGCTGTCATGTGCGCGGGCCAGTTTCCTATCTGGCATATGGGCCGTGTTTGGATGGCATTTTTTGTATTACCTTATCCAAACACCCGTGGCCCTTTATGGGTGAACTTTAACTCACCATTGTTATGGGATGTATTTGCGATATCAACTTATTTTACTGTATCCCTTTTATTCTGGTATAGTGGATTGCTTCCTGATCTGGCAACCGTACGTGACCGCGCTTTTACCAAATTGCGTAAGCGTTTATATGGTATTGCTTCTTTTGGCTGGTCAGGTTCTACCAAGCACTGGCAGCGTCACGAAAGTTTATCATTGGTACTGGCGGGACTTAGTACACCATTGGTATTATCGGTTCACACTATTGTATCATTCGACTTCGCCACCTCAGTTATTCCTGGATGGCATACAACCATTTTCCCGCCTTATTTTGTTGCGGGTGCTATCTTCTCGGGTTTTGCCATGGTGCAATCGCTTCTGGTAATTACGCGCAAGGTATTTGAGATGGAAGATTATATTACGATGGGCCACATAGAGGCCATGAATAAAGTAATTGTACTAACGGGTTCTATCGTAGGTATCGCCTACCTGACTGAATTGTTTATGGGCTGGTACAGCCAGAACAAATTTGAAGGATATACTTTCTGGTACAGCCGTGCCAACCTGTTTAGTCCTTATGGCTGGAGTTACTGGGGTATGATGACCTGTAACGTATTAAGCCCGCAAATATTCTGGTTCCGTAAAATGCGCAGGAACCTCTTTGTTACTTTCTTCATGAGTATTATTGTAAACATTGGAATGTGGTTCGAGCGTTTTGTAATCATCGTAACTTCTTTGTATCGCGATTATCTTCCATCAAGCTGGTCTGTGTATTACAGGCCTTCTATCTGGGAGGTAGGTTTTTATATGGGAACCTTTGGATTATTCTTTACCTGTTTCTTCCTGTTTGCAAAATACTTCCCGGTTATTGCTATAGCAGAGATTAAATATGTATTGAAAACATCGGGTGAAAACTATAAGGAGAAAGTGGGGCATATTGAAGTGCAGCCGATGGAGGCATTTGTTCACGATCACGCACATTAGACAATCGTTTATGGCCAATAGGGCATAGATGATATAGTATAATTTTTACCATAGGTCATGCACCATGATCTATAAACAAAAAAGCTCGCAGCCCACAGCTAACAGCTAAAAGCTAAAAAGTATGGCAAAAAAGAAATTCGTAGTTGGGTGCTTTGATGATGAAGCAGTTTTATTTCCTGCGGTGAAGAAAGTTCGTACCGCCGGTTATAAAATACATGATGTGTACACACCGTTTGCGGTGCATGGATTAGATCATGCATTGGGCGAAAGGGAAACCAGTTTGCACACTGCCGGTTTTATTTATGGTATAACAGGCACCGCCACCGCATTAAGTTGCATCAGCTGGATATTTACCAAAGACTGGCCCCTGAATATTGGGGGTAAACCCCATTTCGCTTTGCCGGCATGGATACCGATAATATTTGAGTTAACCGTATTATTTGCCGCTGTGGGTATGGTACTGACTTTCTGTTACCTCTGCCAGATGGCACCTTTTGTAAAGAAACATCATTTTCATGCGCGTGCTACTGATGACCTTTTTGTAATGGTGATAGAATGTACTGATAAAACCAATGTTGAGGATTTGAAATCATTCTTATCCAACAATGGGGCCATTGAAACAGATGTACAGGTGGCAGAAGCCGGATGGTGGTTAGGCCGTTACGATAAAGACGAATTACCTTTTGAGAACAAGCAAATTGTTGCTGCTTAATATTAGAATAGAAGTAAGATGAATAAATTATCTATCATAACTGTTTTGTCTGCCGCCGCAGTAATCGTAAGCTGTAGTGATGTAAAACGTACCCCGGGAACTGTTTATATGCCGGATATGGCATACAGCCGTGCTTACGAAACCTACGCCGATCACAGTAACCTGGCAGAAAAAGGTATCCATTACAATAATATGCCCGTAGCGGGAACTATTTCCCGTGAAGAGGAAATGCCTTTTCATGTTACCAAAGATGAAGGAACCGATACCAGCCATTACTTCGCTTCAAAACAAGTTAAAAGCCCCGTAGATTCTCTATCGGTTACCGATGCAAAAGAAGCAGAACGGTTATACCTGATCAATTGCGGTATCTGTCATGGAACCAAATTAAATGGTAATGGCCCGCTGTATAATGATGGTAAAGGCCCTTACCCGGTAGCACCTAAAAACCTGGTAGCCGATCCGGTAGTTTCTGTAATGCCTGAAGGCCAAATGTTTTATTCCGTAACCTATGGTAAGAATAAAATGGGTTCTTATGCATCGCAACTGAGCCGCAAACAGCGCTGGATGGTAATCAGGTATATTAAAAACCAGCAAATGGAATTAAAAGCAAAAGCTGCCGCACCTGCAGCAGATGGAACAGCAACAACTAAAAAATAAATTAACCGAACCCGTATAACAGCGGGAAGGATTACTAATAACTGATTTAAAAGAGTAAAGATGGCATCTATCAGAGAGCAATTTGAGATTCCCGGAAAGATGAAAACCTGGTCACTGGCTTTGATCGGCGTAGGGTTGGTTGCATTGATCATTGGATTAGTGACCAAAGGATTTAGTGCCGATGAACAGGAGCAGGCACATTTCTGGGGAACACTCATGTACAATACTATTTTCTGGACTATGGTGTGTAATGCCGCTATGTTCTTTATATGTATCATTACCCTGGCCATGGGAGGATGGGAGCAATCGTTCCGCCGTGTATCCGAAGCCATTTCAACCATGGTACCTATTTTCGGCTCTATCACATTCGTTGTGTTGATATATGTAGTGGTAAGTGATAAACATTTTATCTATCACTGGCTCGATAAAGATAAAGTGGCTCTTGACCCGATCCTTAAAGGGAAAGCCGGGTTCCTGAACCCAACGTTCTTTATCATATGGACGACACTAATCCTTGGCCTCTGGACATTATTAGGCTGGAGGATGCGCCAGATTGGCCGTGAAACAGATGAGGCGCCAATGAACCATTTGGCTGGCCAGAGTTTTATCTGGAGAAGTACTGTACGCGCAGCCATGTTTATCGTTTGGTTTGCATTAACGGTAGGATCTACCGCTCCCTGGTTATGGATGATGAGCCTGGATGCACACTGGTATTCAACCATGTATAGCTGGTACACTTTTGCCAGTACGTTTGTATCAGGCATTTCCTTGATAGCCTTATGGGTGATCTATTTAAAAAATAAAGGTTACCTGGAATTAACCAACCAAGAACACCTGCAGGATCTGGGTAAGTTCATGTTTGCCTTTTCTATTTTCTGGACCTACCTATGGTTTTCACAATTCATGTTGATCTGGTATGCGAATATCCCCGAAGAAACTGTGTATTTCAAACATCGCGTACAGGGACCTTATAAAGGAATTTTCTTCTTTAACCTGATCATTAATTTTGTATGCCCGATCCTGATCCTGATGAAACGAGCACCTAAAAGGAATTATACATTAATGACTTTTATGGCTGTTCTGATCCTGTTCGGCCACTGGATGGATTTTTATCAAATGGTTATGGGAAGTTTATCAAAAGACCATGTGACATTGGGATGGCTTGACTTTGGTATCCTGAGTTTTTTTGTTGGGATGATGATATTTTTTGTAGGAAGGTCACTGGCCAGCAAGCCGTTGATCACGAAGTATCACCCGTTCCTGAAAGAAAGTATTATACACCAGGTGTAATCTTTATCGTAGAATAATTGTTAGACATAAGATAATATTGATAGCGTTATGACAATGTTTTTAACCATAGCTGTAGTTGTACTGATTTTTGTAGTAATCTTTCAGATTGCTAAAGCCAGCGAATATGTATCGGTGCTGAAAGGCGAAGATATAAGCCGTAAACAGAATAATAAGGTCAACGGCTTTTTAATGGTCGCCTTCCTCGTGTTGGGACTGATTGGTGTTTGGTATTGTAATAAACTTTACTTCGGTAAAACATTAATGGCCCAGGAATCTGCTAGCGTAGAAGGTGCGAGGGTTGATTCAATGTTATGGATAACCATTGCTGTAACCGGTATTGTATTTATCGCCACACAGTTCATCCTGTTCTGGTTTGCTTACAAATACCAGGAAAATGATAACCGTAAGGTTTTCTATTTCCCGCATAACACTAATCTGGAGATTGTGTGGACAGTTGTTCCTGCCATCGTATTAACGGTATTAGTGGTAATTGGTTTGCGCAACTGGTTCCTGTTTACAGGCGAGCCACCCAAAAACCATATGGAAGTAGAAGTAACCGGCAAGCAATTCAACTGGATATTCCGCTACCCGGGTAAAGATGGTGCTTTCGGAAAAAAATATTACAAGAATATCGATGATGCCACCAACGAACTCGGTTTACTTTGGGATGACCAGTTAGGGCATGATGATGTGATCACAACAACCATGTACCTGGTAAAAAACAAACCGGTAAAACTGATCATCGGTTCAAGGGATGTGATTCACGATGTAGGTCTCTCACATTTCAGGATGAAAATGGATGCAGTACCCGGTATTCCTACCACTTTGTGGTTCACACCAAGGTACACAACCAATGAAATGAAAGAGATGACCAAGAACCCGAATTTTGTTTATGAAATCAGTTGCGACCAGATGTGTGGTAACGGTCACTATTCCATGCGAGGTGTAATTGATGTGGTTGACCAGGAAGAATATGATGTAATTATGGCTAAGCAAAAACCTAAATATTTAACTACGTTCCCGGAAAAAGATCCGTCGAAACCTGTTGACAGTGTGAAAGTTGCCGCTAAAATGGCTGAGCCTGCAACAAAACCGATTGCTAAATTGTAAAATAACTGGTCCCGTTATATTGCTGGGCCATCAATGAATAGAATTAATTAAAGAAACAGAGTATGAGTAACGAAGCTGTTTTACACACGCATTCTGATGCTGCAGTGCACGAGGTTCATGGTGATCAATCACACGAACACCATCATCATGAAACATTTATCAGTAAATATGTTTTCAGTCAGGACCATAAAATGATCGCGAAGCAATTCCTGATCACTGGTATGTTTTGGGCTGTATTGGGAGGTTTGATGAGTGTATTGTTTCGCCTTCAGATTGGGTATCCCGATGCAACTTTCCCATGGCTGGAAGATATCCTGGGTAAATGGGCGAAAGGTGGTCATATTACACCGGAAGCCTATTATGCACTGGTAACAACACATGGTACGGTACTGGTGTTTTTTGTATTAACAGCAGGCTTAAGCGGAACCTTCGCCAACTTCTTAATTCCATTACAGGTAGGTGCCAGGGATATGGCTTCACCTTTCTTAAATATGTTAAGCTACTGGTTCTTCTTTACGGCCAGCGTGGTGATGTTATCTTCCATTTTTGTAGAAACCGGCCCATTCAGTGGCGGTTGGACAGCATATCCCCCGTTAAGTGCATTAGGAGATGCATCGGACGGTTCTAAAACAGGCATGGATCTGTGGTTAGTATCCATGGCATTGTTTGTGGTATCTTCTTTATTGGGCGGATTGAATTATATCGCTACTATTTTAAACATGCGTACCAAAGGTATGAGCATGACCCGCCTACCACTTACTATCTGGGCATTGTTTTTTACTGCGGTATTGGGTGTATTATCATTCCCTGTATTATTTTCCGGATTTATCTTATTGATTTTCGATAGAAATTTCGGAACAAGCTTTTATTTATCTGATATATTCATCAAAGGTGTTGCCTTACCAAATGAGGGGGGGAGTGCTATTCTTTACCAGCACTTATTCTGGTTCCTGGGCCACCCCGAAGTATATATCATATTGTTACCTGCCATGGGTATGGTATCGGAGATTTTATCTGTAAACTCACGCAAACCTATTTTCGGATACATGGCCATGATCGGATCTTTGTTCGCGATCGCCATCCTTGCTTTCCTCGTTTGGGCGCACCATATGTTTGTTACGGGACTGAACCCTTTCCTCGGATCTATCTTCGTATTGTTAACATTGTTGATCGCGGTACCATCTGCCATCAAAGTATTTAACTGGCTCACAACTTTATGGAGAGGTAATGTGCGCTTTACCCCGGGCATGATGTTCGCTATTGGTTTTGTAAGCTTATTTATTTCCGGTGGGTTAACCGGTATCTGGTTGGGTAACTCTGCATTGGATATCCACCTGCACGACACATATTTTGTGGTGGCACACTTTCATATTGTAATGGGTGTGGCATCTATGTTTGGCATGTTTGCAGGTATTTATCACTGGTTCCCTAAAATGTATGGTAAGTACCTGAATAATACATTAGGCTACATCCATTTCTGGGTTACGATTGCGGGTGCTTACATGATCTTCTGGCCAATGCACTACGAAGGGTTGGCCGGTATGCCGCGCCGTTATTACGATTACAGCATTTGGGAAAGCTTCAAACAATTTACAGAACTCAACCGCTTTATCAGTACGGTTGCGATGATTGTATTTGCTACACAGTTATTATTCCTGTTTAATTTCTTCTACTCTATTTTCAAAGGAAGAAAAGTAACGGTATTAAACCCATGGGGAGCTAATACATTAGAGTGGACAACACCGCTCCGTCCCGGTCACGGAAACTGGCCTGGCGAAATCCCTGAAGTACACCGTTGGCCATATGATTATGGCAAGGACGGACAGGAGTTTATTTCTCAAACCACACCGGTTGGGGCAGACGAAAGTCATCACTAATTGATTTTACCAGGTGTGATACAGGCACCCGGTTACAAATAGGTTCAATGCTCCCGATCAAACCGGGAGCATTGTTTTTAAGCAAGAATTACACGGATTAACCATGAACCAGACGGGTTATTTCAACGGGATACAAAAATGACAAGTAGCGTAAACACATCCGGTTCCACTTCGTTCTCATTAGCTGCCAAAGTGAAAGATTACTTCCAGTTGATTAAGTTCACATTGAGCTTTACCGTGGTATTTTCCTGCGTGATCTGTTATTTGCTGGCCCCCAACATTATTGAGTATAATGGTTTGATGATTTTGATCCTGTTTATCGCGGGTATGTTAGTAACCGGCAGTGCCAACGCTATTAACCAGGCCGTTGAAAAAGATACAGATGCCGTAATGAAACGCACAGCAAAAAGACCAGTGGCCAGCGGCAGGATGAGTCAGACAGAGGCCTATACATTTGCCCTGATAGCAGGTGCTACAGGCGTTTTTATGATGGGCTGGTTTTTTAAGGGGGATGATAACAGCTTTAACTGGAATGCCTCATTACTATCTGCCTTTAGTCTTTTTTTATATGCATTTATTTATACCCCTCTTAAGAAAGTAAATTCGATAGCAGTTTTGGTAGGTGCCTTTCCCGGTGCATTACCTTGTTTAAT
>JANXUL010000052.1 GCA_025356235.1 Bacteroidota bacterium | reverse complement strand
TATACGCAGCAGTTCCAGTAATTCGCTTAAAAAACGGTCCTTGTGTTGTTCCTGGTAATCTTTCCAAACCTTCATGATCGCTGATTTTTATGAGTGATATGTTTTTTAAATAATCGAAATGCTAAGGTAAGAGATTTCGTGTGTTGTGAATGGGGAGTAGTGGGTCGGAGGTTTTGCATTAAATGGGTTTACTCCCCATTCACAATCCCTAAAGCCGGTGTTTTTGATTGGAAATAATATTCTCCAGCGTCCATTCCAACCTTGCTTTCATGGGTTGCTGGCGTACGGTGCAATCGGTTTTGGTGCAGATAGTGCAGCTGAAAGGGAGGCAGCCATCGGTATGCACAAACAGTTCAATATAATCGCCAAACTGTTTTTTTATCAGGTTGGTCAACTCATCTATTTCAAGATGTGCCTCATGGATATTCAGGTACCATGGAACGGTGAGGTGACAATCAATATGCAACAGGCTGCCATATTTGATTACACGGAGATTATGAAGGTCTATCCAGTTTTCGCGCCGGTTTTCATTCAGGGCAGTAATGAATTGTTTAAGTAGTTTGGTATCAGCCTCATCCATAATCCCCGCCAGGGAACTGCGAATGATCTTGTACCCGTTATAAATGATCAGGCCACTCATGGCTAATGCAATCACTTTATCTAGCCAATATAATTTTGTAAACAGCATAATAACCAGGCCGGCTATAATAGCGAGGGTAGAATAAGTGTCTATCTGCAAATGTTTGCCACTTGCCTGCAATGCCAACGACGTATTTTTTGTACCGATTTTTAAACAGAGGGTTCCCGCAATAAAATTTACTACGGCTGTAATACCGATCAATACCAAACCGGTATCTAATTTTTGGATAGGGTTTTCCTGTAAAAAATTTAAAACGGTTTCATAAATAATCATAACCCCAGCAGCTACAATTAAGCCACCTTCTATTGCAGCAGATACGAACTCTGCTTTCCCATGCCCATAAGGATGATCAAAATCGCGGGGCTTGGCTGCTATAAACAGGCTATACAAACCAATAAAGCCGGCTAGCACATTCACAATACTTTCCAGCGCATCTGTTAATATAGCGAGGGAATGTGTGAACTGGTAAGCGATGATCTTTGTGAGAAACAACACTATACTCAACACAGTGATCCATACTTGTACGCGGAAATTTTGTTGAGATGATTGCAGGGGAAATATTTTGTGGCAAAGATAAAGAAAGTGATCAGTTTTCAGCTGATTGTAATCAGCCCGATCCTATATCAATTCAATTGAATAATTGATCGTACAATGTTTAGCCAACATGGCCGATACACCGCAGTATTTATCATGTGATAAAGCGACGGCCCTTTTTACCTTGTCAACATCTTCAGGCAGGGCATCTACACGATATACCATATTGATGTATGTAAAAACTTTGGGATGCTCTTCTGTTTGTTCTGCTTCGGCTTTTATTTCCAGTTTGGTAAAAGTCACTTTCATCTTTGTTAAAATATCCACCACATCCATGGCACTGCAGCCGCTCAGAGAGGCAAGTAACATTTTTTTTGGGTTCATGCCACTTCCTAATCCGCCCCCTTCTACAGAAGTGTCTATGCGCACTGTATGGCCGCTATCAGCCGTTGCATCAAAAGCAAGGGCTTCTACCCATTTGGTTATTGTCTTCATTTTTTTTATTTAAGTCAACACCTGTGTAAATAAAAAGTCAAAAATAAAAAGTCAAAAGTGATTTTTATTTTTGACTTTTATTTTTCAAACCTCATTAACCCATTTCAAAACGCTTCTGTACAAATTCCCAATTTACTACGTTCCACCAGTTGGCAATATAATCCGGGCGTTTATTCTGGTATTTAAGATAATAGGCATGTTCCCACACATCCAACCCCAATAAAGGGGTGCCTTTTACTTCTGCAATATCCATTAAAGGGTTATCCTGGTTAGGGGTTGAGGTTACCACGAGTTTTTTATCGCCGGTGAGTGCGAGCCATGCCCATCCGCTGCCAAAACGGTTTTTACCGGCATCGGTAAACTGTGTTTTAAAAGTATCAAACGAACCAAAACTTTGGTCAATGGCTGCTGCCAGCCTGCCTTCAGGTTTGGATGCGATACCTGGCCTCATGCATTTCCAGAACATTTCGTGGTTGTAATGCCCACCACCATTATTGCGCATTTTAGCAGAGTACTTTGAAATGTTCCGTAACATATCTTCCAGCCTTGCACTGCTGGTGTCTACTTTTTCTGCAACACAGGCGTCTGCCAGGTTTTTAGCATAGGCAGCTGCATGTTTAGTATAATGTATTTCCATGGTCATTGCATCAACCACGGCATCCAATGCTTTGTAATCGTAGGGCAACGGTTGTTGTGTAAAAGGAGTGCCTGCCATTGGTACCGGTGATGCTGCTTCTGTCCATGATGGTAGAACTGTTAAGGCAATACCTGCAGCAACGCCTGCTTTGCCTGTGGTTTTTATAAACTCACGGCGGCTTGAATTATTTTTTGACATATAAACGGATTTACAATGTTTTTTTTCTTTGCTTAAAACTAGCCAAAAAAATCCGCAACTGTTTAAAAGACCGGTAATAGAATTCCTGGTTAAATAATTGCGAATCCCTCATGGCTTTGTAGGTAAGAAAAATACCAA
>JANXUL010000044.1 GCA_025356235.1 Bacteroidota bacterium | reverse complement strand
GCACCGCAAAAGGCTTTCTGGACTGTTACGAGAGTACCAGAGGAAAAGTGCGTTCCAGTGGGTACCTTCCGTTGTTCCGTGTGCGGCTTCCTGGAATCCTATGCGCGCCCAGAATTTGCTGTCAAATAACCAGGCTTGCATACCTAAAGCGAACTCGCCGAACTGCATTATAAATAAGCAGAGCACATCTGGACACGGACCTGTAGCCTGACTAAGCACACACTACTTCAAATTTGGACGATTTGAAAAAGATGTAGGAAACCTTCATAAACTTGCAAAATCCGATCGCATTGACCACCTCATTCCGGAATTGATGAAGAACAAAAACTTCAAAAGATCTTTTGTTTGTTCTTTGCTCATTTGTTAAATTATTGGGTGTCTGCTTCGATAGTTGTAAGGTATTCTTTATGCTTTTATTGCCCAGCGTAACTTAGCAGAGCGTGCACGCGGGTTAGCAAAACATTCTTCTACAGACGGGCGGATAAGATCTGGTGCAACATTACTATATACTCCTTCACGAAAAAATTGCTGAAATGATTTCTTAACACGACGGTCTTCCCCGGAATGAAAAGAAAGAATAGCTACGCGTGCGCCCGGCGCGAGTGATGCAGGAAGTTTTTCAAGAAATTTATCAAGCACACCAAACTCATCATTTACTGCAATGCGCAATGCCTGGAAACATCGCTGGCAAGACTTCTTTACTTCTTCTTTGTGGTCTTTTTTTGAAACCGACTCCATTGCCTCTGTAATGATCTTTTGTAATTGTGTGGTAGTTGTAATAGGATTGCCCCTTGCAATATTTTTTATAATAGTCTCTGCGATCAGTTTTGCATGCGGTTCGTCTGAATTCTCAACAAACACCGCTTCTAATTTTTCAGGCGAAATGTTTTTTAAAAAAACAGCAGCTGATTTTCCGCTGGATGGATTTAAGCGTAAGTCTAATGGTCCTTCCACTTTAAACGAAAAACCTCTTTCCGGATTATCGATCTGCATGGAAGAAACTCCGAGATCGGCCAACACAAAATTTAGTAAGCCCGCTTCTGAAACAATTTGATCGATACCGGAAAAATTCATTTTTTTAATCACAACCTGTTCCGGCCCATAACCCAATGCCGCAAGGCGTTCCCTGGTGCGCGGCAATTCAAACGGGTCTACATCAACCGCATAGAGTACGCCACCTGGTTGTAAACGTTTTAATAATTCTGCGCTATGGCCGCCATAACCGAGTGTGGCATCAAAGCCAATTTCTCCGGGCATTGGTTTGAGAAGATCCATGATCTCGTTCACACAAATAGAACGGTGCATGCCCGCAGGTGTGCGACCCTGTTCCATCACTTTTGCAATATCGGCTGAATATAATTCAGGTTGTTGCTCTTTGTATTTTTCGGTAAAGGATTTAGGATGTGTTCCTTTATAACGAATACGGCGTTGGGGTTTGGGAGCCTGATCATCCATTGCGTAAAGTTAATCATTTAATGCAGAAATTATTATTGCCGCAGTTTTCACAGAAGTACACAGAAAGGAAAACAGTTGTCGGTAACATAAAATACTATGGCGAAGATTTTCTAAAACACTTTCTCAACTGTTATTTACTGTTGTCCAAAATGGGATGTGCAACACCCTGACCGCAGAGTCCTCTTCGAGAGACATCTGCGGAGACGGTTGAAGGGATTTATTGTTAAGCACACCTTGCTGAAAAGAAAGAACAACTAGTTATTGTCGAAGAGCATGCTTGCATAGTAATTAGGCAAGCAATTATTTACATAACTGTTTTACCATCACCAAAATTTAGATACAAATCTGAGCTAACCGAGTTAAGTCCGAAAGAAAATTTTTTGAAAACCATCCACTTCGGGCAACAAGAGGGAAAGATGAAAGTCTTTCCCTTTTTTATTCTTTGCCGCATCATCCCCAACCTCATATATTTTTTTTGTACATTTAATAGCCAAACTAATAAATCAATTGTGACAAAAGGAACATCATACTTAATGTTGTTTAATGCTATTTCTCAGTTGTCACAAGGAGACAACGGAGAATATACCTAGGAGCAGCTGTAACTTCACCAATTTCTGGTATTACCTTGGCCCAAATAACAATCTCGGAGAATTGTCAAATAATTATATCGTAGTTAGTTTCGATACTACCTATAGCGATATTGCAATACGAAAGTTTATTTCCTCTGTAAGCGATTTTGACCAAAATTATCGTTACACCCTTTACCGTAACAAATTTGTGGCCTTAAAATTCAGCTGCCCGAAGACCTGCGAAGAAATAACCGATATTATTTTCAATCTGCAAAAGAACCAGATCATTGAATTTGCAAGCTATACAATGAAAACAAATTTCTGTCAAAGTCCGATCATAGTGCCAATTGGAAATCTTTGTGTGAATAGTTACAGCAACTATTTCGGTGTGGAAGTCCTTGATGAAAACAATTTGACCGATTTACATAAAATAATTGCAGACACAAAGACCGAGTTTGTAGAACAGGATCCATTTATGAAGAAGTGGTTTTTACTACGAGCCACTAAAAATTCCAAGGGTGATGCTTTAAAAATGGTCAACTATTTTTATGATTCAAAGTTATTCACAAACACTGAGCCTGACATCCTTACATTTCCCGTTGAATAAAAAAACTACCGCCTGTAAGGTTGCCATTTAGCCTGGAACTTCGACTTGGACAGCCAACAGGGATATTCTGATCGACATGATACCGTAAACCGAGGCGTTGGTATAATCACTCGTGATTATTCATTCCGGCCAGAATTTTCAAATCCTCAATAAATTGGTTAGATAAAAGTCCACTTCAACAATTTGTTAAAGAAAAGTTAATACAGCTTTCCTTTAACTTTTACAGACCCGATCCTTTCTGGTATTGTCTTTAACAAAAAGCACCCACTCGCATCCTTATAATTTGCCAGATTCGCAACAAAAAAGTATTTTACTCAAGGAATTTTCCCTGAACCAAATGGATTTTGTTACTATCGCATTTCTAAATTTGTGCCATACGAGGTATGATTATTTTATTCATTCCTCATAGACTCAACAAATCCCTTTACATCTTTATAAAATAATCAATGACTGCTGACACCCTTTCACACAAACAAGCCACCGGTTTAACCAGATGGCTACTGATTGCAGGCGTTTCTGTCATTCTCATCATTGAAGGCTTTTGTGGCTTCAGGGTGCACAGCCTTTCTTCACAGCAGAAAGAATACAAACTGGATTATGCCTTTGTAAATAATGTCCAATACGGTTTATTATCAGTGGATATATGGCGGGAACAGGTAATAGCCGCGGCAAGTTCCGAGATAAGGCAGTACCGTCTTTCACCCGAACAGCAAGCAGAACTACGAAAGGAAATAGACCAATTGCTGCGTACGCTCGTAGCACACGCTTTTGAAATAATCAACAAACCGCAAACATCCCTGGGTGGTAAGTTAAAAAAACTGGTGGTCAAAACATTCGTGAACCAGGACAAAATAGTAGCACAAGTACCCGGTTACTCGCAGAAACTGATGGCAGAGATAACCAAACCATCAACGTACAAACAGGTATCAAAACTGGCGGATACGGCACTGGCACAAATAGGCCGCAAATCTTATGACAGTTCTGTAGCGGCAACAAAGCATCTGATGGACTCGGTCTACAGCAGGTATGGCGCAACGGATAAAGCTGGCTTCGAAAAAATAAATGCATCCGGGCTGGAGCAGATACATAAAGATACACGCCGCTATGCTTTCGGTATGCTTGGCTGTATCGTTGCCATTCTTTTATTGTGGCTGCTGGTACGGTACAAAAGAAACCTGTATGTGCCACTCTATATGTTATCAGTCGCGTCTGCCATGATATTGTTGATGGTAGGACTTACCACTACCATGATCGAGATCGATGCCCGGATCTCTAAAATGGACCTTCATTTCCTGGGCAAGGCAATTTCGTTTAAAGACCAGGGGCTTTTTTTTCAAAGCAAAAGTATTATCGATGTGGTGGTGCTCCTGTTGCAAACGCGACGGCTTGATTCGCAGATCGTGGGTATCCTGATCTTGGTATTCAGTGTATTGTTTCCGTTTATGAAATTGTCTGCTACCGGCATCTCGCTTATTAGTGAAGACAAGTGGGCCAAGAACAAATTCATCCACTATTTCGCCTTTAATTCGGGTAAATGGAGCATGGCAGATGTGATGGTAGTGGCGATTCTCATGACTTATATCGGATTTAACGGGATCATTCCATCAACGCTATCCAGTTTTCATTTTGACGAAAACATGGTCACCACTATCTCTACGAATAACACATCCGTCCAGCCGGGTTATATCATCTTTATTGCGTTTGTGATCTATGGATTTGTTCTGTCGGCTATTTTGAAAAAAATAACAAAAAGGTTCACCATCAAGTAAAACAACAGACATCATGAACGACTCAAGCGATTCCAACCCTACTATGGCTGCCTTTGCCAAACTCTTAATGATAGTGAGTCTGTTCATCCTGCTGCTCATAGAAGCCTGGTGCGGTTACCAGGTGCATGAATTGAGTGGAAAACAGAAAGAATACAAAATGGATTATGCTTTTGTCAACAATGTATCTTTCGGTTTATTATCAGTGGATATCTGGCGGGATCAGGTGGTAGCTTCAGCCAGCGGTGAGATCGGCGACTTCCGGTTGTCGCCGGAACAGGAAGCGGATTTACGCAAACAGATCAATCAGCAGTTGCATGGACTCGTAGATCAGGCCTTTCAATCCATCAACAAGCCGCAGAAATCCTTAGGCGGCAAATTGAAAAAACTGGCAGTTAAAACACTTGTCAATCCCCAACAGATTCATGCAGAAGTGCCAGGATTTACCAAAAAGCTAATGGCGGAAATCACCAAACCTGCCAGCTATAAAAGAATCGCCAATATTGCGGACACTGCACTTGCGCAGTTGGGTCGCAAAATTTATGATAGCTCCGTGGCATCTACCAGAAACGTGATGGATTCTATTTACAATAAGTACGGAGCAACCGATAAGATTGTTTTTGAGAAAAACAATGCAACCAAGGTCGCAGGGGTAAAAAAAGCCACCTGGGAATATACCTATGGCATGCTGGGATCTGCCGTATTGATGCTGATAGTATGGTTACTTATACGTAAAAAACGCTACTTGCAGGCAGCTGTGTGTATTATGTCTGTTGTAGCAGCCATGATTCTGCTGGTAATTGGTGTTACTACCACCATCATTGAAATAGATGCGGCAATCGAAAAATTGGACCTCCACTTTTTAAGCAAAGCCATATCGTTTAAAAACCAGGACCTGTTTTTCCAGAGCCAGAGTATTATGGAAGTGATTAGGTTACTACTCCAGTCCGGCAGGTTCGATTCGCTGATCGTGGGGGTGATGATACTCATTTTCGCTGTATTGTTTCCTTTGGTCAAACTGGTGGCAATCGCCATGTCGGCGATTAGCCCGGATAAGTGGGCAAAAATCAAGAATGTACCCTATTTCGCATTTGGAGCCAGCAAGTGGGATATGTCTAATGTTATGGCAGTGGCAATCCTTATGACATACATCGGCTTTAACGGAATTGTAGACAGCACACTGTCGAGCCTCAATTTCAGTGATAGCACAATCACAAGTATTACCACCAACCATACAACCATTCAACCCGGTTATATCATTTTTATCGCCTTCGTTGCAGTTGCCTTTGCCATATCGGCAATCTTAAAAAAGAGCATCAATCCTGTAAATATTGAATGAGAAAGTGATTTATTGTAAGTGTATATAACATACCTATTTTATTAAAATGAAAAGCCATAATCTATGGAAACGACAAAAAAGTACATAAGAAAAAAACAGTATCCATCTAATTGAAATTCATAATAGGCATAATTGAATTATAAAATAATCCTTGTACCATTTTTTGCCGATCTTTTTGCCGCATCCAGTATCTGCATTACAATCATATTGTACTTCAAAGAAGACTGATCGTCTGTACCTGGTATTTGTTTTGTGAGTACCGCAGTTAAATAAACCATAGGCTCATTAATTGGTGCTGCCAGTGGTTGGGCCTTCCTTGTACTGCTTAGGTTTTCACGCATTCTCATTGTTATATTACTGTTGTCAAGTGCGTGTATGTATCCTTTTTGACCAAATACCTCCAGGTCCTTAATGGAAAAAGGCCAGTTCCATGATGCTTCAATAATCCCGGTTGAAGTGGGGTATTCAATAATGATGGTGGCATCATCCTCAACCTTAGGATATACATCAGGCTTGTAATGCCTGGTTACTGCAGTTACTGCAATTGGCTTTTGACCATTCATGAGCCAGGTCATTAAATCTGCGCCATAACAGCCAAAATCATTCAGTGCCCCGGCCCCGTTTAATATAGGGTCGGTTAACCAGCTTAAGAACTCTGGGCTGCAGCCAATTTCTTTCGGCCCCTGATGTCCATCATGGACAACTATTTTTTTAATAGGTCCAATACTGTCTTTTTTTACCATATTGTATATCTCCTGATATGATGGGTACCAAGTGGTTTCATAATTGGTCAACACAGTAATATGATATTTTTTGGCAAGCGATTCAATTTGATTTGCCTGTTCTAAATTGGCAGCAAGGGGTTTTTCAACCATTACCGATATACCCAACGGTGCACAGATCTTCACGGTATTTACATGATCGGAGGCAGCATTGTAAGCTAATACGGCATCGGGCCTTTTTAATACTAGCAGTTTTGTAAGATCATCAAAAAAAATAGAGTCGGGAAGATGATATTGTTTGCCAAATTTCAGCTGCAGTTGTTTATTGGACTCCGCTATGCCCACAATATCCACTTTACCTTTATTGTATTGGCGTAAAATATTATGAATATGATCATGGTTCAAACCGGCAATAACAACCCGAACTTGTTTAGGTTCTTTTGCTACTTCCTGTAATTTTCCATTAGCAAAAATTTCAAAAGTTCCTGCAGAAAATGGTTCAGCATGTATTTTATCTAAATGCAGTATTAAACATACTGAGACAGCAAAAAAATATATGTGTATTTTACTGCACTGGTTTGAAAAATTGCTCATCGTGATTTCATTTTTTTTATTAAAATTATAAAGGCCGAACATATGTTTCAACTAAAATAGCAAGAAAATTCAAACTTATCTTTTGTTATTAATCTTAGTTATCCATATCCCCTAATCGCATGCCCTACTCAGGGCTACTTTTTTCTCCTGCGGATTCTTTCTAAACTTAGTCGGAATCTGCGGAGAATTAAACGGTAGATAATAGTAGATTTTATACTTATCCTGCTGCTGGTAGCATTACAATTAACGAAAGAATCTTCCCGTTATCGGTATTTAATTTCTTCAAGTTAAACAATTTTCATCGAAAGAAATGCTGGTCGCAATCTAACAGACCTGGTTTTTCCGGGTAAGTTTTCCAGAGCAGTTCCCCGAATAAAGTGTTGGCCCATGTAAACCATTTTCTAGTAAGTTTTTCGGATTAACTTTGTGAAAAGATTCGTGCATGAATCCTGTTCCACTATGTGTTTTCTGAAGGGTTTCGATACATATGTATAGTCTTAAAAATATACACTTTGTAAAGACTCAAAAAGCCAATTAAAAATCCACCTGTATTCTCTGAAATGTTTAAATGCACTAACCCATCTAAAACACAAAGCCATGTTGATAGTAGGATATACCGATTTCGGGATAAGCAAATATCCCAGCCGCAGTTCAGGCACAACCCAGCTCGACTGAACTAAGAAATGAATCATTAACTTTTGTAACTTTAGTTCAGCAGGAGCAGGTTTTTTTAGTTTCAGCAACAGCGGGCAAACGACAATAGAAATTGCGATGCGCCACTCTTACCTCGTTAACAAAATAATTCTATGTTCAATATTTTATAAACGAAGTGCCGTTTTCCCTCAATTCTGGGAGGGGTTTGATGGCAAAGTAGCATTTAGCAATATGCCCCAGGCTTATGAAGATGAGTGCTTGAACATAGACAATAATCATGACTACTAACCAGAATAAAAAAAAGGCACTGACAAATATCTTTGCTCAATTAGATAATGAATGATGAAAAAGCCAACCAATATTGATGAGTATCTATTAAGTTTCCCGATAGACATACAAAAAAAACTGGAACAAATGCGGAACAGCATTAAAAAAGCGGCTCCAAAGGCAAATGAGGTAATCAGTTACGGAATGCCGGCATTCAAATTAAATGGCATGTTGGTTTGGTTTGCGGCCCACACAAAACACATTGGCTTTTACCCGAGAGCTAGGGGCATAGAAGCATTTAAAAAAGAGCTTTCCATTTATAAATGGGCAAAAGGTTCTGTTCAATTCCCACTGGACAAGCCTCTTCCATTGGGATTGATTACTAAAATGGTGAAGTTTAGGGTAAATGAAAACATGGAGCGGGCAAAACTAAAAAAGAAATAAAATAAATATAAAGAGTGACTGAGTTTTATATGCCCTACCAATTGCTCAAGATGCTAACTGGATTAATTCTGTTCATATAATCATAAACAATGACCCGATTACTAAGAACAAATTCTGAAAATAAAGATTTAATAGAACTGGTAAGGAAGCTGGATGCCGATTTAGCTGAAAGAGATGGCAAAGACCATTTATTTTATGCTCAATTTAATAAAATTGACAAAATAAAATTTTCAGTGGTAGCATATCAAAACAGTCAGCCGATAGGTTGCGGAGCCATGAAAGAATATGATGTAGCTACCATGGAAATAAAACGAATGTATGTTATCCCTGAAAGCAGGGGAAAAGGGATCGCCTCTGAAATATTATCAGCCTTAGAAAACTGGGCCTCAGAATTATCCTTTAACCGCTGTCTTTTGGAAACTGGCAAAAGGCAGCCAGAGGCCATTCAGCTTTACTCGAAGAATGGATATAACCCAGTTCAAAACTACGGGCAATATATTGGCGTTGAAAACAGTATTTGCTTTGAAAAATGGATACTTTGAAAAAATACTGTCTATAATAACAATCGTTTTTAGACGTATGAGAAGTTGAAAAGCAGTTATTACAACATATTTTGTTAAGAAAAGCTGCGTTTGTCATAATACCGGTATCTAACCTGAAAACCATTTAAACATGAAATTTTCTACATTATCCCTGATAGGTGCAACCCTGTTTTTATTTAGCAGTTGTGTAAAAGATGCCGGTACCGGCAATGCAAGTATCAGCTTTCAATTAAAAGCGGCTGTATCGCCAGTAAATGGCGCCGCTATTACCTGGACAGCAGGGTCTGCCGGTGTAGCCAGTACAAAAATTGAAGCCAAAAAAAATGATGGCACCAACGTGGAGTTCAAATCAGATCCCAATGCACAGGTAGATCTTTTTGGCACAGTAAGCATCACCAATGTGGCCATACCTGCCGGTACGTTCCGGAATGTGGAATTCAGGTCTGAATTACAGCCATTAAGCAGTAAACCATCCCTTCACCTTGAAGGAACCTATACAGCCGGTGGTGTAACCACGCCCATCTCTTTCGATGTGAGTACCGCTATTATCATCAAATCGGAAAGGGACAGTATCGTAATAGCCGGAAGTACTTCAAGCTACACGGCACTTACCACAATAGGATTGATAACCCTTACCCAGGATGTTACTGAGATAGACCTGAAAGCAGCTGACCGAACCTCGGGCAAGATTGTTATTTCTGCCACATCCAATATGGCTGTTTACACGAAAATGCTTGCTAATCTTGCCAAACCGCAGGTTATTGATTTCCGTTAAACGATAAACACTATTTACTTTACGTGATTTAAAATCCACTATCCATTCACCTGAAGTATTTGAAGTAAGCAATCAAAATCCCGCTAATTAGTGGGATTTTGATTTAATGGTATTCTTTACTGTTAAAATTATATATGACTGCTACCTTAAATGAACCGGTATTCGACGCAATTAAAACTGAGCTTTATGTTTATTACATATTTTTTTCAGAAAATTACAGATGTTTTGGAATTTTTCTTGTGGCATGGTATTTTCAATACCATGGTTAATTAAACCAAAGTACCATGAAAAAATTTACTCTCTTATCTATACTTATTTTAAGTATGGCTTTTTACCAGGAAACAAATGCACAGGTAAAACTTAATGTAAACCTCAATGCAGGCAATCAGCCGGCATGGGGCCCGGTAGGATATGACCATGTGGATTATTATTATTTACCTGATATTGATGCCTATTACAATGTTCCGCAACGCCAGTTTATTTACCTAGATGGCCGGGATTGGGTTTTTGCAAATTCATTGCCGTCCCGTTACAGCGGATATAACCTTTATAACGGGTATAAAGTAGTTGTTAATGAACCACAGCCCTACTTACGTGGTGATGTGTACAGGGTGAAATATGCTAAATACAAAGGAAATAATGGCCCCCGGCAGGTAATCATTCGTGATAGCCATGATGAGCGATATAAAAATAATGGCCGAAATGATAATGAGCATGAAGACAATGGCAATGGCAAGAACAAAGGACGTGGAAACGGAAAAGATAAAGATCATGGCAACGGAAAAGGCCATGGTAACGAAAAAGGTCATGATAAGGAAAAAGGTCATGATAAGGATGACAGGGATTAGATATAAATGCAATTTTATTTCAAAAAACTGCCTGATTCACTCAGGTAGTTTTTTTATTATTTGGCGTGACTTATTTTTGCAATACAATCTTCCAGGCTTTCTTTCCAATCTTTTATATCAATCCCATATGTTTTTGCAATTTGTGATGTATCCATCACAGAGTAAGCCGGCCTTTTAGCAGCGGTAGGATATGCTGAAGTGGGCACAGGTATTACTTGGCAGGATAATTTGGCAATATCTCCGATAGCAACTGCAAAATCAAACCAGGATATGGCTCCGCTATTACTGTACTGGTAAATGCCGTAATGATTATTTCCTTTTTCCAATGATGTAATGATCTTCAGGATGGCATCAGCCAGGTCGGCGGAATAGGTGGGGCAGCCAATCTGATCGCTGACTACTGTGAGTTCTGTTTTTTCTTTCATCAACCGTAAAATCGTCTTTACAAAATTATTACCACGTGTACTGTACAACCATGAGGTGCGGATAACAATTGTTTTATTATTATTTTCCAATGCCAGTTTTTCTCCCACCCACTTAGTGAAACCATAATAATTAACAGGATCGGTTGCATCATTTATTTGATAGGGCCTGGTGCATTTCCCATCAAACACATAATCAGTAGATATGGTAACGAATATACAACCATATTTATGGCATTGCTGGGCAATCATGCCTACAGATTCTGCATTAATGGTATAAGCGGCTTCCTGTTCTGCTTCCGCTTTATCTACTGCGGTATAGGCCGCGCAATTAATAAAATAGGCAGGTTGGTGTTTCTCAAAAAAAGCGGTTATGGTTTCAGGTTTGCCCAGATCCAATTCATATCTGCCTGCAAATAAAAAAATAAATGCGTCGTCATAAGCAACAGATGCCTGCACCAGCTCCTGGCCCAATTGGCCATGCCTGCCTGCGATTACGATAAGCGGTTTTGACATACTATCAATCATTAAATCTATAATACCTGTTTATTACTTGCCGCTTTCAAATTCTTTCGGCAATTTTGACCATTCTGCTTTTGATAGTGATTTGAAATAAGCATAGGTACGTTTCAAACCTTCTGCCCGCTCAATAGCAGGGGACCAACCCAGTATCTCTTTAGCTTTGGTAATATCTGGTTGTCTTTGTTTCGGGTCGTCAACAGGCAATGTTTTATAAATAATTTTTACGGATGAGCCGGTTAGTTGCAATACTTCTTCAGCAAAATCTTTGAGGGATAT
Organism: Bacteroidota bacterium; assembly: GCA_025356235.1. Lineage (GTDB taxonomy): Bacteria > Bacteroidota > Bacteroidia > Chitinophagales > Chitinophagaceae > Sediminibacterium. The sequence continues at coordinate 9,556 of JANXUL010000044.1, read as the reverse complement.
TTCATTTGGGTTACCAATATTTACAGGCATCGAATAATCGCTCATGAGCAAACGGTAGATACCTTCTACCAGGTCATCTACATAACAAAACGAACGGGTTTGGCTTCCATCTCCAAAAACCGTCAGGTCTTCACCACGCAGTGCCTGGCCGATAAATGCAGGTAAAGCACGGCCATCATTCAAACGCATCCTTGGGCCGTATGTATTAAAAATGCGGATAATCCTTGTTTCCAATCCATGAAAAGTATGGTAAGCCATCGTGATTGATTCCATGAAACGTTTCGCTTCATCATATACACCCCGCGGCCCAACCGGGTTTACATTACCCCAATATTCTTCGGTTTGCGGGTGTACCAATGGATCACCATATACTTCGCTGGTAGAAGCCACCAATATCCTCGCTTTTTTTTCCCGGGCAAGTCCAAGACAATTGTGTGTGCCTAATGCTCCCACTTTTAAAGTCTGGATAGGTATTTTTAAATAATCTATTGGACTGGCAGGCGATGCGAAATGTAAAATATAATCTAAGTCGCCGGAGATATGAATGAATTGGGAAACATCGTGGTTATAAAATTCGAAGTTATCAAGTTTGAATAAATGTTCGATATTTTTCAGGTCGCCGGTAATCAGGTTATCCATACCGATTACATGATATCCTTGTTCAACAAACCTATCGCATAGATGCGAACCCAGAAAACCTGCTGCACCTGTTATCAATACACGTTTTCCCTTCATGCTAAGCTATTTTTTGGCCTGCCAATACTTTCGTAATGGTAACCTAGATCAGAAATATAGGTGATATCAAACAAATTACGACCATCAAAAATTACTTTGTTTTTCAGTCTGCTATTAATCATGTCAAAATCAGGTGTGCGGAATTCGCTCCATTCAGTAGCAATGATCAGTGCGTCAGCATTATCTAAAGCATTGTATTGATTTTCCGCATAGTTAATTTTATCGCCAATAGTTTTTTTGGTATTCATTGTAGCTTCCGGGTCAAATGCTGATATGGTAGCTCCCGCTGCTAATAAGGCTTCAATAAGGTAGAGTGCGGGAGCTTCACGTATATCATCGGTATTGGGTTTAAACGACAATCCCCATAAAGCAAAATGTTTACCTTTCAAATCATTATTAAAATACGTGTTGATTTTTGGGACCAGGTGAAGTTTTTGTAATTCATTCACATTTTCAACTGCTTTTAGTATTTTAAAATCATACCCAACATTCTCCGATGACCTGATCAAAGCCTGCACATCTTTCGGAAAGCAGCTGCCCCCATACCCAATGCCCGGGAATAAAAAACGTTTACCGATCCTTTCATCGCTCCCAATACCTCTTCTTACCAGATCCACATCTGCCCCAAGTCTTTCACACAGCTGGGCTATTTCATTCATGAATGATATTTTGGTTGCCAGGAACGAATTGGCCGCATACTTGGTTAGTTCCGCGGATTTATCATCCATGAATATGATAGGGTTTCCCTGGCGTACAAATGGTACATACAAATCGTTCATTACCTTCCTCGCACGTTCAGAATTGGTACCTACCACTACCCTGTCGGGTTTCATAAAATCATCAACCGCTACCCCTTCCCTTAAGAATTCAGGGTTACTTACCACATCAAATTCCGATTTACAATTCATGGCAATAGCCGCATATACTTTTTGCGCAGTGCCAACCGGTACGGTACTTTTATCAACAATCACTTTATAATCCGTTATGATCTTCCCAAGTTCACTGGCTACCCCTAACACGTACCGCAGGTCGGCAGAACCGTCTTCACCCGGCGGTGTTGGTAAAGCAAGGAAAATAATAACCGCATCTTTAATACCTGCTTCAAGATCGGTCGTGAAATTTAAACGGCCTTCTTTCAGGTTACGCAGGAAAAATTTTTCCAACCCGGGTTCATAAATGGTAATCTCACCTTTTATCAATTTATCAACCTTATCCTTATCAATATCTATACAGGTTACTTTATTACCGGTTTCAGCAAAGCATGTTCCTGTTACCAGACCAACATAACCCGTTCCTACCACTGCGATTTTCATAAATACTATTTTATATAATTTAACACGTGCCCGGTAATATAAGTCAATTGTTCTTCATCCATTTCTGTATGTACCGGAAGAGAAATTACCCGTTCAGTTAACCAGTCTGTTACCTTCAGATCGTATTCCGGAAGGCCGAAAGAAGCAAACATTTTCTGGCGGTGCCCTGGTACCGGGTAATAGATCATGGAAGGTATGTTGTGTTCGGACAGATAGGCATTTAATCCATCCCTGTTACTCCCGTTTAATACCAAGGTGTATTGATGATATACATGGTTACTGTAAGGTGCCACAAATGGTGTTATAATTTTTTCATTTGTTGCAAAAGCCCGGTTATAGGTTTCTGCTACTTTTTGGCGGGCGGCATTGTAATGATCCAGCTCGCGTAACTTAATATTCAATACAGCAGCCTGTATTGAATCGAGCCGGGAATTACAGCCTACCATTTCATGATAATACCTTTTTTGCTGGCCGTGATTGGCAATCATTTTTATTTTAACTGCCAGTGTATCATCGTTGGTAAAAATGGCACCGCCATCACCATAAGCACCCAGGTTTTTACTTGGGTAGAAAGAAGTGGTTCCGATAGTACCGATGGTTCCTGTTTTCTTTTTGGTTCCGTCTGAGAAAGTATAATCGCAGCCAATGGCTTGGGCATTATCTTCTATCACATACAAACCAAATTCTGCGGCAATCTTCATGATCTCTTCCATAGGTGCAGCATGGCCGTATAAGTGCACAGGAACTATGGCTTTTGTTCTGGGTGTAATCGCTTTCCTGATGGACTGAGGATCTATGCAAAAAGTTTTGGGGTCTACTTCTACAAATACAGGCTTCAATTTTAATAAGGCCACTACTTCGGTCGTAGCAATATAGGTGAAAGAAGGGGTAATAACCTCATCGCCTGGTTGCAGATCAAGTGCCATCATAGCTATCTGCAAGGCATCAGTTCCGTTGGCACAGGGAATGGTATTTTTACAATTCTGATAGGTATTCAGATGTACTGTAAATTCCTGTACCGGTTTGCCATTAATATATCCTGCACTGTCAAGTACTTCCTGAATAGCCGCATCTACTTCCGTTTTAATTTTCAGGTATTGTGATTTAGTATCCACCATTTGTATCGGCCGCATATAAACTGGTCTTTTAGAGGGTGCAAAAGTACTGTAAAAAGCATTATCCTACCCAATAAATAGTATATTATAATAGCTTGATAAACAACCACTTTAATTTGTTTCTTTGTAATGAACAACCCTCTATAATCAGATGCTTTTATATCGAATTTTCATTTGGCTGTATCCGAAAATTGTGTGGTTACTGAGTTTCTCAAATAAAAAAGCCCTGCTATGGCTTCAGGGGCGTAGGGGATTGTTTAAAAAATTAGCTATTGCCTTTCATAAAAACACCCTTCCTGTAATCTGGATACACAGTTCCTCTCTGGGCGAATTTGAACAGGGTTTGCCAGTACTGGAAAACATCCGTAAAGAATACCCGGGATATAAAATCCTCGTAACATTCTTCTCACCTTCGGGCTATGAAGTGAGAAAAAATGAGAAAGTTGCCGATCATATTTTTTACCTTCCCATGGATTCTCCTTCACATGCAACACGCTTTTTAAATATTGTTCAGCCGTCACTCATAATATTCATCAAATACGAATTCTGGTATTATTATTTACATGAGGCCAAACAAAGAAATATTCCTTTGCTATTAATTTCAGGTATTTTCAGGAAAGAGCAGGCATTCTTTACTTGGTACGGCGGCTTGTACAGAAAGATGCTTTCTTTTTTTACTTACTTGTTTGTTCAAAATACATCATCAATTGAATTATTGCAAAGCATTGGATTTATTGAACAGGTGATAATGAGTGGCGATACCCGTTTTGACAGGGTAATTGAAATTGCCAACCGTTTTAAACCATTATCCGCAATAGATCATTTTTGCAAAGATCAGTCAACCATTGTTGCAGGAAGTACCTGGACAGAAGATGATGAAGAACTGGATCATTTTGCTAATACCCATCCATCCGTAAAGTGCATCATTGCTCCGCACGATATTGAAGAAGAGCGACTGCATGAGTGCTTATCCTTATATAAACATTCCATGCTTTATTCGGTGTATGAGGCAGCTTATACATCGGGCAGGCACATTCCTACTGAAGTGAATGTTTTGATCATAGACAATGTGGGCATGTTAAGTAAACTGTATCATTATGCAACTATCACTTATGTAGGCGGCGGGTTTGGAGATGATGGTATCCATAATATCCTGGAAGCGGCAGTATATGGCAAACCTGTTATCTTCGGGCCGGTATATGATAAATATTTTGAAGCAGATGAATTGCTCGATTGCGGGGGTGCCTTCAGCATTGAAGATGCACTGGAATTAGAGAAAGTTATCAAAGAGTTATTTGCCAACCATGAAATGCTGTATACAGCCTCTAAGGCATCGGCAGAATATGTAAAGACAAAAGCAGGTGCAACAAGTAAGGTAATGCGTTATATTCAGGAAAAACGCCTCTTGATCAACTGATCAAATAATTTTACCGTCTCACTGTTATCCGTCCAGCTGAGTTTTACTTTCAACTCACGCTGTATCCAATATTGTGCCTCAGGATAAATAGTAAACCCGTTAATAGTTTTTATACTTCTTTCGTACATATTCTCATCGCCCCTGAAAAGATCATTCACAAATAGATAACGATCATTCAAACCGATCGCTTTTCTCAAATCACGTATCGGTGTTCCCTGTAATGTTGCCACTATTTCTACCCTTTCTTCTTTCAGTTTCTCATTCAGGCTTTCAACTTCATTTGCAAGGGCCTTATTAAATTCAAATATTTCTTTTGGCGCATTTTCGGAAAACTGATTCTGATGCGAAAGGGTGGGTATGTCTGCACTGCTTTCAAATAACCAGCTATTGCTATTAGCTGTTTCTTCTTTTTTGATGGGTACTACAGGCTGGGCATCGGCTTCATGTTGAAAAACTGAGCCGGAAATGGATGGCAATACTACAGATACCTTGCTTTTTATAGAAGAGGGGCTATAGTTTTTCTGCAGCTCACCTAAGAGCAGTTGTGCCGTCACAGCCAATTTTTCAGCATCTGCATGCTGGTCAAATTGTTCTTTTAGTTTATTTATCAAGGTGCCCACTCTTTCCATTGGATGTAATACATTTGGGGGTTACCAATAGCAGGATCTGCTTAAAGTTACTAAACGTTTTCTTTTATCTTTTATTTTATCAAATGTTTATAGAACCTAATTTATCAGGAGAACGGAGGGGCTGGATAGAAGTTATCTGTGGCAGCATGTTCAGCGGCAAGACAGAAGAACTGATCAGGAGGCTTAAAAGGGCCAAAATTGCCAACTTGAAAGTAGAGATATTCAAACCTGCCATTGACATACGTTACGATGAAACAAAAGTGGTTAGTCATGATGCCAATACTATCCACTCAACCCCTATTGATAACTCGCAAACCATATTGCTGCTTGCCGAAGGGGTAGACGTAGTGGGCATTGATGAAGCACAGTTTTTTGATGATGAGATCATGCATGTTTGCGAAGTACTTGCTTTAAGGGGTGTAAGGGTAATTGTGGCAGGACTCGATATGGATTATTTAGGGAAGCCTTTCGGACAAATGCCTAATCTCCTTTCGATTGCCGATTATATTACCAAGCTGCATGCGATCTGTATGAAATGCGGCAATATTGCCAATATTTCATATCGAAAAACCAACCAGGAAGGCCAGGTATTGTTGGGCGAAAAAGATACATACGAACCACGATGCCGCAAGTGTTACCATGAAAAATAAGAGCCGCATATTATCACTCGTACAAAAAGACCTGTTGCTTGAAACCCGTCAGCAGTACACATTGTATGGTATTTTATTGTACGTGGCAGCAACCATATTCGTAGTGTATTTATCCATGGGGCAGCCTGAAGATAAAGTATGGAACGGCCTGTTCTGGATTATCCAGTTATTTGTTTGCGTTAATGCGGTAGCCAAAAGTTTTTTGCAGGAAGGCAGGGGCAGGATGCTATATTTTTACTCCATTGCAGGTGCCAGGGATTTTGTGTTAGCCAAGCTTTTTTTTAATGCAGTACTCATGATCGTAATGAGTATACTAAGCCTCGCGGTTTTTGGTTTGTTATTGGGCAATCCATTGGAAAATGGCCTGCAGTTTATCTTCATTACCTGCCTTGGCGGGGTTAGTCTCAGCCTTGTATTTACTTTCCTGGCAGCCATTGCGGCCAAGGCACAACAACAATCGGCATTGATGGCCATTATGGGTTTCCCCATCATTATTCCACAGCTATTGTTATTGATGAAAATCTCCTCTTCTGCTTTTTCTTCAGTGATACAGGCCGGCTGGTGGCAAATGGTATTTGTATTAATCGGATTCGACATTATGGTAATAGCACTCGCCGTTATCCTTTTCCCTTTTCTCTGGAAAGATTAATAAAATAGCCTGCACAATCAACGGATCATACAGGCTACTTTAACATTTCCTTCTCTTACTAAAAGCGCAGGTGCCTAACCGTTTGCCCTTTATTGATCAGTTGTTTTAATGAATCAATACCGATCTTCAAATGATTCTCAACAAACTCAGAAGTCACTTTCTTATCACTTGCTTCTGTTTTTACTCCATCCGGTATCATAGGTTGGTCGCTTACCAATAACAAAGCACCTGTTGGCATTTTATTATAAAAACCTACCGTGAATATGGTAGCTGTTTCCATATCAATGGCATAAGCCCGCACTTTTGTTAAATAATTTTTGAATTCTTCATCGTGTTCCCAAACACGGCGGTTGGTGGTATATACAGTACCTGTCCAGTAATCCACTTTATAATCACGGATAGTGGTAGATATCGCCTTCTGCAACGCAAACGCCGGCATTGCCGGAACCTCGGGAGGAAAATAGTCATTGGAAGTTCCTTCTCCCCTGATAGCTGCAATAGGTAAGATAAGGTCGCCCAATTTATTCCGGCGTTTCAATCCCCCGCATTTTCCTAAAAACAGAACAGCTTCCGGCTCAATAGCGGTTAGCAGGTCCATTACGGTAGCTGCACCCGGACTACCCATACCGAAATTAATAATAGTAATGCCGTTGGCTGTTGCGCACTGCATGGGCCTGTCTGCGCCTACCACTTTTACCTTGTTCCATTTGGCAAACAGGGTTACATAATTACTGAAATTAGTAAGCAGAATAAACTTTCCGAAATTCTCTAATTTTTCCCCTGTATATCGCGGAAGCCAGTTGTTTACAATCTCTTGTTTTGTTTTCATATGCTGTTATTTAGTCAATACACAAAAGGTATCTTTGAAAAACTTAATTGGCTAAATTACAAAAAATCGCCGCCGCAAACAAGCCTTATGATCAAAATCAATTATCCGCACTACAATTTCCGCATAAAAGAGGAAGATGGCAGGGAGGTAATCTTTGATGATAGCAGAAAGCAATGGGTGCGCTTAACACCGGAGGAATGGGTGCGACAAAACATATTGCAATACATTGTACAGGTTAAAAAATACCCGGCTTCACTCATAGCTGTTGAAAAAGAAATTTCATTGGGTGAATTAAAAAAACGTTTCGATATATTGGTATATAAAGAAGCAAAACCATGGATGATCATTGAATGTAAGGAAATGAATGTTCCATTGAATGGACCTGTATTGAAACAAATACTCAATTACAACATCGCCCTGCAAGCAGCATATCTCATCATCACTAATGGAACCGAAACGTATGGATTTGCATTAGAGAATGGAACGGCGCAACCGCTTGAACAATTACCTGATTTTTAAATTGCCTTACTTGTGCTCCTGTAAAAAAAAATACTTACCAGAGCACAAGTACGCATCCGCCTAACCTATATCTTTATACTTGCTAACTTCAAATATGAAATACGGGACCATCTTCTTAGCCTGCTTTCTTTTTTTATGCCCATTTCTTTTATCCGGGCAGATACTGAACATTGATAAGTCGGATACGGCAGATTACATTAACAAAACCAAAACCGATTTTAATTTCAGTACCGGCCTGGAAGTAGATAAACAACAGATCACACTTTGGGATGCGACCAATACGGCAGAGTTCATGCTGCAAAAAAACAAAGAGTTGTTTATCCTGGCAGGCAGTTACCGGTTCACTTATAATGGCCCCGATGATATTTTAAATGCCGGTTTTATTCATTTGCGTTACCGCCATAATTATAAAAACAAATTCCAGCCGGAAAGCTTCCTGCAATACCAGTGGGATAATAAAAGGGGATTGGTTTACCGCGCTTTAACCGGTATGAACCTTCGGTATAATTTCTGGAGAGGTGATCAATGGGAGATCAATGCGGGCCTGGGACTAATGTATGAAGAAGAAAAATGGAACTATGACGGCGTAGATACTGCCATACATTTGGCTAACACAACACCTCTCATTAACCGTTTTATCAAAATCAATTCATACGTACGTTTAGACTAGAAAGCCAGTGCCAACAGTGATGTAGCCATCAATATTTTTTTACAAACCCGGCCAACGGTTTTCAAACCACGTATTGCCCCGCACATCCAATGGAATATCAGTGCAGGCAAACATATTGGTTTCAGCCTGAGTTTCTCAGGTATTTATGATGAATCGCCGGTGGTACCCATCAACAAATTTTATTACAGTATCTCCAATAGTATTCAATTGAAGTTTTAGTAAATGGTGAATTTTGAGTAGTGAGGAAGTATATTACGCCAACACTCACTACTCACAATTCACCCCTCCTGCTATGGGAAAATGCCCAACTCAGCATACGAGGTACCCACTTTATTAATGGCGCAAACATAAGCTGCGGTCCGCATGTCGGGAATTTCAGGGTTGCTTTTCCATATCTCCATAATTTCACGGGTAGCCGTAATCATCGTTTCTTCCAATCCACTGTGCACGAGGTCTACTTCTTCCGGTCCGTGCATGATGAACCTGCGTTCAGAGTCGGTTACTTTTTTATCGGTCAGTGTTTCTATCTGCGATAAAATATGGCTATTCATATTTTCAGTAAACCTTTTCTCCATCCGTCCGTAACGAACATGGCTAAGGTTTTTTAACCACTCAAAATACGATACAGTAACCCCACCGGCGTTCAGGTACATATCAGGTACCACCAATACACCTTTCGCAATCAATATCTCATCAGCTTCCGGGGTTAATGGCCCATTTGCCGCTTCACCTATGATCTTCGCTTTTATTTTTGCTGCATTTTTCCCGTTGATCACATTTTCCAATGCGGCGGGTATCAAAATATCACAATCCAGTTCCAATGCATCGTTACTGTTAGCAAGATTGGTGGCACCCGGAAAATTAAGTATAGAGCCGGTGGCTTTGCGGTGTTGAAATACTTCTTCTTCATTCAAACCATCCGCTTTATAAATAGATCCTTCATATTCTGCAATTCCCACAACGATCGAACCATGTTCGCGAAAAAATTTGGCACTATGGTAACCCACATTACCCAATCCTTGTACCACTA
>JANXUL010000040.1 GCA_025356235.1 Bacteroidota bacterium | reverse complement strand
CCGCCTGTTGTTGCAGGTAATCTATGGCAAGGTCTAATGATGCGGTATCGTTGCTATAACTGTCGTTAAGCAGGTAACAGTTATTAATTCCTTTTTTTAATTGCATGCGCATATCAACCGGCTCAAGCTGCAGCAGGCGTTCCTGTATGATGGAGTCATCATAGTTCATCTGTAATAATACCGACCAACAGGTGATGGCATTGTCAATTGAAATACGGTCGGTAAAAGGTATGGTTACAGAAAGCGTATTGCCCTTATACTGTGCAGTAATGATTGTGCTTTGCATTTGCATTACTTCTGATACGATATGCAGGGTAGCCGTATCATTCCTGCTCCATGAAAAAAATACTGTGCTGCTTTTAAACAGGTTTTTATCCCCGCCATCGGGAGATATGGAAGGTAGTAGTGCGTCTTTGCAAAACACCAATGAATCGGCCTGTTGAAATAAAATTATTTTTTCAAGAGCTTTCTGCCGGTTATTGTCGAACCCTTCATTATGCGCATCGGCCAAATTAGTAAATACACCTGTGGTAGGTTGTATTATTTTTTCAATTTTTTCCATTTCAGCAATGGTAGAGATACCTGCTTCAAAAATACCCAGCGTATGCGTTGCATTCATTTGCCACACACTTAACGGCACCCCGATCTGTGAATTATAACTTCGGGGGCTGCGAACAATTGAATACTCTTTTTGCAAAAGTTGGTATAACCATTCCTTCACAATTGTTTTACCATTGCTACCGGTAATACCGATAACGGGAATGGAAAACTGTTTCCGGTGAAATGCCGCCAGCTGTTGCAAGGCTGTGAGCACATCTGTTACCTGCAGAATGACAGCTTCCGGAAAAGCAGCCGTATCAAACCCTTTTTTTACAACAAAATTCCTTACCCCTCTTTCATATACTTCTTTTATAAACTGGTGCCCATCCCTACGCGGCCCGCTGATGGCAAAGAATAAAGATGATTGGGGGAATACAATTTTACGGCTATCAATCAATAAATGCTCTACCATCGTGTTAACCGTAATGGTTGTTTCCGCTTGAACAATCTCCGCAATATGTTTAATAGAATAGGCCACAGTTATATGCAATCAGTTATTGTGAATCATCCTCCGCATCAGCGGGTGTTCCTTTTTTCTTCATGAAAATGGAATAGAAAACAGAGCCCGTAATACAAACTAATATTACCCCCAGTGAAATAACTATCTGCGTATTTTTATCTACCCATTCATTGATATAATGCTCGGCAAGCATTTTAGCACCGATGAAAATAAGTACTATGGCAATACCCTGCTGCAGGTAATCAAACTTGGATACGGCACCGCGAAGTAAAAAGAACAGGCTGCGTAAACCCAATACAGCAAATATGTTTGAGGTATAGATAACCAGCGGATCTTTTGAAATACCCATTACTGCCGGAATAGAATCAAGGGCAAAAACAAGATCAATGGCCGCTAATAAAATTACTACCACAAACAATGAAGTATACAACGATTTCCCATTTTCTTTGATCACATATTTACCATGACCATCATGGTTGGCCAATGGTAGTATTTTTGTAAGGAACCGGTAAATTTTTGATTCCTGCGGATTGAACTCCTCATCTTCATTCGCAGTAAACATTTTATACCCTGTATACAGCAGGAACACGCCGAATACATACAAAATCCATTCAAATTTCGCCACCAATGCCACACCCACGGTGATAAAAATGATGCGGAAAAGGATGGCCATCAGGATACCAATCAATAATACCCTTGGGTAGTGTTTTGGTTTTACGGCAAATGCGGTGAAAATAAGGATGAATACAAAAATATTATCAATGCTCAGGCTCCATTCCATCAGGTAGGCACTTAAAAATTCAAGCGCAAGTTGTGAACTGCTGCCCGTGATGGTTGCTGTTGGATTTTCTGAGGCCAGCATGGGGCCTTCTATCCATAGAAATACAAAAAATGCCAACGCCAGGCCTACCCAGAAAAGCGTTTGATACAAAGCCTGCCTGATGGTGACTACTTTATTCTTTTGACTAAGCAACCCCAGGTCGAACGCCAATGCAATAGCCAGTACAATGCCAAAAATTAAATAAACAACCTGGTGTGTTGACATGCGCTTGGTTTGGACACTTAAAGATAAAAGTTAACATCGTTAAAAGCAGTCTTGCTATTCTTTTAAAGAGGTATTCTTATTGTTAATCATACATGATATTTCCTTTTCCGCCACCACTGAAAAAAGAACCCGGTAATAATAACCAATGCAATTGGCAATACTATATTTACAAACTGCCAGGTAATTTTTTGTTCGGCTACTTTCTTTTTATCCAACAGCCTGAGCACAAAATCTTTGTTACGGCTCTCAAAAAGATTATTGTTACTTACAAGGTAGTCCATTGAATTGAGAAAGAATTCCCGGTTGGCAAAACGATAGTTTTCAAAAGGTAACAAACCCATCGGCAAAGGGCCGGCAGTATTGCTGACAGAGTTGGTTACAATATCCGCATCGGACACTACAATCTGTTTTCCTTCTTTTATCGCAATGCTTAAAAAAGGTTTTCCGGTAATTCTTTGTACCGAATCCATCACTTCTTTCCCGATCCTGTTTGTGAACAATGAATTGAACTTCCCTTCCAGCAATACAGCAACCGGTATATAGCTTTGATTGAATGTACGCAGGTCTTCATTACCCTTTACGCTATTGATTGCAACAATGGCCGGGGAGGTTATCCTGCGGCTGCTGCTATCTGTTGCCAATAGAATTGTTTTACGGATACCAGGGGCTTTTACCGTATCAATGCTGGATGGAAAAATGGGCAATACCCGGTCTAAATTTTTAGTTATCGGGTTATCACTATGCGAGGCAAGAAAAGGGTAATAAGGCCAGGGAACCCTCTGCATATTAGGGCTTCCATCTGCATTTTTACCAACAACGATGGGTATTTTAGAACAGTTCAGATCCTGTACCAGGTCGGGATTAATACGTACGCCATATTTAAAAAGTATATCGTCCAGTTCCAATCCGCGGTCAAACGCGGTGTATTGTGCCTGGGTGCGCATCAGGCTGTCTAATTCTGCATGCAGTTTATCTATGAACCAGATAATATGTCCGCCATTCATTACGTATTGATCCAGCTTCAGTTTATCCTCGTCTGTAAAAGGTAATGTAGGTTTTACGATCATCAGTGCATCCATTAATGCGGCATCAGGATATCCTCGTTTCAGGTCAAATACCGCCAGGCGGTATTCGTTGCGCAGGCTTTCGCCGAGGTCATTTACTTTTCGGTCAATAGGCTCACCGTTTCCAACGGCATAGGCAACTGTAGGAACATATTTGCGGGTAAGTTTATCAATGGCATTTGAAAATTTGTATTCCAGCAATGCTTCGGCCGCATTCCTGGTAGCTTCCACATCTTCCTGCGGATCATCTGTGATTATATTATATTGTTTATACACTTTACGGCTGCTGCGCAGATCTACTGCAATGGGTTTTTGTCCCTTCCGGAAACTCACCAATGCCGAAGGAATAATCAGCTGGTTAGTTTGCTTTTCTGTTTTAGATGAAACGGTTTCGCTTCTTTCAAAAACCACACCCAGGCGGGCCAGGCTGTCGTAGAGCATTACTTTCGCCGTATCATTCATGATGTTTTCTCCGGGTTTTTCAAAAATTACCCTGATTGTATTTCCAGACAGTGATTTGAATTCATCCAGAAGGTCTTTGGTAGCGATGCTTAATTTTTTGTAATCAGCCGGCAATTCACCCGTAAGAAATACCTGGATATTTATCGTACTGTCAACTTCTTTCAACAGTGTTTTGGTAGCGGAGGTAAGGCTATATCTTTTCTCTGTAGTAAGGTCTACCCGGTAAAAAAACAAAGAAGACAGGTAGATAACTGCCACAAACAAACCGGTCAATCCTAAAACACCATATGTATGTTGCCAGACTTTTTGCATGGACGATCCGTTAACGTTTTACAAGGTTTCGTTGTGTAATCACTAAAAACAAAACGATGATGCCTACGAAATAAATAATATCCCGGCTATCAATTACACCCCGGCTGATACTTCTGTAATGAAAATTGATGCCGAGCATTTCAATATAATAGTCCCAGCCTGCTTTAAACACAGGCAATTTACTCATCGCATCAAACCCATTGTATAATAAAAAACAAACAAAAGCACCTGTAACGAATGCCACAACTGTGTTATGGGTAAAACTGCTCGTACAGATACCGATGGCCGTAAATACGGCACCTAAAAAAATAAGGCCGGTATAACTTCCAAGCGTACCACCGATATCGATACCACCGGTTACACTGAGTTGCTGCACAGAAACCGCGTAAATAATGGTAGGCAGCAATGCCGTTATTACAATAATCAATGCTCCGAAAAATTTTCCCCATACAATTTGAGCCGGGGTTAAGGGCATTGTTTTCAGTAATTCGAAAGTGCCTGTTTTGTATTCATCGGCCAGGCTGCGCATGGTTACGGTGGGAACAAGGAATAATAATATCCAGGGTGCAAGGTTAAAGAAGCTTCCCAGCGAGGCATATCCGAAGTCCAATAGGCTGGTATCAGGAAAAACAAAAAGAAACAGTCCATTAAGCAACAGGAAAACCACCACGGCGATATAACCGGTAAGGCTGCTGAAAAACTGTTGCCATTCCTTTTTGCAGATCATCCACATAGCGTCAAAACTAATTGTTATTGAGCAATCGCCCTACTAACCAGGCGTAATTGAAATTACTTTATGGATTTTATCACATTTGTACATCTTAGTAAAAAACAATCAAATGAAACTAAGACTAACCCTGATCTTGTTTTGCCTGCTGGGTGTTGGCTTATTTGCCAGATCGCAGGATAAGAAAAAGCCCCAAACTAAACCTACGGTAGAGAACGGGGCCGACGCAATACCGGTTACCGTACAAAGCACTAAAAAAGCACATCGGAAACCACCGCCACCGCAGCCTCCGTTACTTATTAAATATGGTAAGCCTTCACCACCTCCGAAAGTGGAGTTCCTGAAACTTACGCCGCCGAAAATTGTAAAGGATGCGCCTAAGCCGCCACCACCGCATAAACCCACAAACACAATTCCTTTAAAACCTATTCCGCCCGATGCACCACCACCGGCTGGCAATAGGGCCTAACAAAAAAAATAGTGCCTGTTTTACGTATTTACCTCTTGACATAAAAAAGGCCGAAGCAATGCTTCGGCCTGAACTATTTTAATAAAAGGTAGTATTACACTGCAAAACTCTCCCCACATCCACAACTCCGGCTTGCATTCGGATTATTGAAATAAAAACCTTTTCCATTTAATCCATCAGAAAACTCCAACTCTGTATTAACTAAATAGAGGAAACTTTTCAGATCGGTAACCACTTTAATACCGTTATCTTCAAACACCTGGTCCATTGGTTTGATTTCGTTATCAAAATCCAGTTTATAACTTAACCCCGAGCAACCGCCACCCACTACACCTACCCGTAAAAAATAAGAGTCATCTCCGGTTACGCCAGCCTCTTCCATCAGTTGATGTACTTTCTTCTTCGCTTTTTCGCTAACGTATATACTATTCTCTGTTGCCACCATGATTAAATATTTGGAATTTTAAATGAAAAAACATTTAAAATTCAACATTCAAAATAATTCTTAATGAATCCTTTCTTCAAACACCAGTTCTTCCAAACCATTTTTTTTGCGGTAATCGTTAATCGCCGATTTAATAGCATCTTCTGCCAATACAGAACAGTGAATTTTTACCGGGGGAAGGTTGAGTTCTTCTACCAGGTCCATATTATCAATGAGTACCGCCTGGTCAACGGTTTTACCTTTTAACCATTCTGTTGCCAGTGAAGAAGAGGCGATGGCCGATCCGCAACCAAAAGTTTTGAAT
>JANXUL010000317.1 GCA_025356235.1 Bacteroidota bacterium | reverse complement strand
GAGATCGCCGTTAATGGAAAATCAAGGGCTTTTATTAACGATACCCCTGCTACCCTGCAACAGCTGCGCACACTGGCTTCTTTACTGGTTGACCTTCACCAGCAGTTTGATACCCTTGAACTTGGCGACAGCGATTTTCAGCGGCAGGTACTGGACGCACTTGCCAATAACGAAACAACAGTGGCTGCTTATCAAACCGTTCACCAGCAATGGCAAACAGCCGGGAAGGAATTGGCCCAATTACAACAAGAGAAAGCCACGTTTCATAGGGAGTTGGATTACCACCAGTTTTTATTTACGGAACTGAATGAACTCGAACTGAAAGAAAACGAACTGGAAGACCTGGATAATGAATTGAAATTACTTAGTAACGCAGAAGGTATTAAAACCACGTTGACCAAAGTTTATTTCGACCTGAAAGAAAGTGAGCAGCCTGTTGTACAGTTATTGAAACAATTGGTAAACCAGTTAAAGGGTTACGCTTCTTTTCATCCCGACCTCTCAAATGTGATTAGCCGTTTACAAAGTTCACAGATAGAAATACAGGATATTGCCGGTGAAATTGACCGCATTAATGATGCCGTGAATTTTGATGAAAAAAGGATCGAATGGATTAACCAACGGTTGATGGATGGTTATAAGATGCTTAAAAAACATACGGTGCAAACTACCCGTCAGCTACTGGGTATACAGGCAGAACTTGAACAAAAATTACAAGCCGTTCTGGATATGGATGAAACCATCCATACCAAAGAAAAACAATTGGCCACATTGTTTACAGAAGCCAATGAACTGGCTACACGCATTTCAAAAGCCAGGCATAAAGAGATAAAACCATTAGAAGAAAAAGTAAACAAACTATTGGCACAGGTAGGTATGCCCAATGCGAGGTTAAAACCCGAGTTGAGAGAAGCCACGTTGAATGCTTTCGGAAAAGACGTAATTGATTTTTTATTTGATGCCAATAAGAGTAACCGCTTTGAACCCATTCGCAAAGTAGCCAGTGGCGGTGAGCTTAGCCGTTTGATGTTATGCATCAAATCATTGGTGGCGCAATCCATTGACCTGCCTACGATGATCTTTGATGAGATTGATACGGGCATTTCCGGCGAAGCCGCCAAACAGGTAGGTTTTATTATGAAAGGATTGGCCGCCAACCGGCAGATCATTTGCATTACCCACCAGCCACAGATTGCAGGCAAAGCCAACGCGCATTTCTTTGTGTATAAAGAGATCAGGAACGATACCGTAAAAACCAATATTAAACTATTGAATGGAGACGAACGCATTACCGCCATTGCCAGGATGTTAAGTGGAGAAAAACCAACAGCAGCGGCACTGGAAAATGCCCGCGAAATGATAATGAACTAACCCACGCTAAATCTCATCAACAAACCGATAGTGTGAAACATAATCTTTATGTTTGGAGTATAATTCAACTACAAATACCAAACCACAAACCATAAACTCATTGCTATGTCGTACAATTTATTAAAAGGAAAACGTGGAATCATAACCGGCGCCCTGGATGAAAATTCCATCGCCTGGAAAGTAGCCGAGAAAGCACATGAAGAAGGTGCCACATTCGTATTAACCAATGCACCCATTGCCATGCGCATGGGAGAGATAAAGAAACTGGCAGAAAAAACCGGTTCAGAAATTATTCCGGCAGATGCTACCAGCGTGGAAGATTTAACTAACCTGTTTACCAAATCACAGGAAATACTGGGTGGAAAAATAGATTTTGTTTTACATTCTATCGGAATGAGTGTAAACATCCGTAAGAATATTGAATATACAGAATCAAACTATGATTTTTTCATGAAGGGTATTGATGTATCGGCCATGTCGTTTCATAAAATGCTGGCTGTTGCTAAAAAATTAGACGCTATTAATGAATGGGGAAGTGTGGTTGCACTTACTTATATGGCTGCACAACGTACTTACCCTTTTTATGGAGATATGGCCGACATTAAAGCCATGCTTGAATCCATCGCCCGCAGTTTCGGTTACCGGTATGGCCTGGATAAGAAAGTGCGCATCAATACTGTTTCACAATCCCCTACCAAAACAACGGCAGGCACTGGCATTAAAGGCTTCGGTGATTTTTATGATTATGCCAATGCCATTGCACCACTGGGTAATGCGACCGCAGAAGATTGTGCCAATTATTGCATTACCCTTTTCTCAGACCTTACCAAAATGGTTACCATGCAAAATCTTTTCCATGATGGGGGGTATTCAACAACCGGGGTGAGTAATGAAGTAATGCAGAAACTCGGGATTGCGGAATAATACCGGTCAGCCCAAACGCATCTTAATAAAAAATACTATGCCTTTATTATTTGTTATACCAGCCAACCTAGTAGAATACATCGGTTATTTTGGATCGTTCTTAACCTCAATTACTTTTATTCCGCAGGTGTATAAATCATGGCAATCAAAAAGTGTGGGCGACCTGAGTGTGTGGATGATTTTTATTGTGCTATCCAGCACCATCGTCTGGCTCATCTATGCATTTGCCATTAACAGCGGCCCGGTTATTTCAGCAAACCTGGTTGTACTGGTACTTACCTTGGTATTACTTTATTTTAAAATGAGTTTTAAAAAACAATAACCAGCTCAGTTCACTTACAACAGTTGAAGTGAGGGACACAACAGAAGTCAAATAGTTATTCAACTGCCCGAAAACAAGAAAGCCATTCATACACATGAATGGCTTTCATAATTATATAACTCTCCCTTCAGGGGCAGGGGGTGAAAATTAATATTCATCCTCATTAAACATAAAATCTTCCTGGCTTGGATAATCGGGCCAGATATCTTCAATGCTTTCATATACCTCACCTTCATCTTCCAGTTCCTGCAGGTTTTCAACAACCTCCAGCGGCGCACCACTGCGGATAGAATAATCAATCAGCTCATCCTTTGATGCAGGCCAGGGAGCTTCTTCCAGGTAACTTGCTAATTCTAAAGTCCAGAACATATTTTACCTTTTAATTTTTTGCAAATGTAGCCGTATAAACGAAACTACCAAATGCGAGTTTTTATGTTTGTGTAAAGAAATGTTCAAAAAATGGCCATTAAGCCCCCTGCTGTTGTACGTTTGTAGCCTTAAATTAACCCTCCACAATGCTGAAAGCTGAACATATTACTAAGAAATACGACAGTTTACAAGTGCTGAAAGGGGTTGATATTGAGATAAATAAAGGCGAAATCGTTAGTATTGTAGGCTCTTCAGGAGCCGGAAAAAGCACTTTATTACATATACTTGGAACCTTGGATAAACCAGATGAAGGCTCCATTTGGCTTAATAATGAGCGTATTGACCAGCTTTCCGGTAAAAAAATGGCCGCTTTCAGAAACAGGCATATTGGCTTCGTATTCCAGTTCCATCATTTATTACCTGAATTTTCAGCATTGGAGAATGTGAGCATTCCGGCCTGGATAGCGGGCCAAAAGAAAAAAGAGGTAACCGCCAGGGCCATTGAATTGTTGACAACTTTAGGGCTTGGCGCCCGAATAGACAATAAACCGCAGCAATTATCAGGAGGCGAGCAGCAGCGGGTGGCGGTTGCCCGGGCACTGATTAATAACCCTTCCATCGTTTTCGCCGATGAGCCTACAGGCAATCTGGATAGTACCCACGCCAAAGAATTACACGAGCTTTTTGTACAACTCCGAAACGATTTTCAGCAAACTTTTCTCATTGTAACCCATAACGAAGAACTGGCGGCTATGAGCGACCGGATATTGCATATGAAAGATGGCAAAATTGTGGGATAATATTTGTTGACGTACTTTTATATTTATGGCATCTTCGTTGCGTCGCACACTTGTGCTTTACGAACTAACTGCACCTTTTTTCATACAAAATCGCAAATGATTCTATTCAAGCAACCAACAATTGCTATATGAAAAATACTGCTGTAAAATATGCGCTGTATGTATTAGGCATTTCTGTCATCTGGACAATCATTGAACACTTTCTAGGTTATAATACCACGAAACATGAAATAGGGCAATATACCCGTATGCTGGGGGCCATTGTTTTTTATATCCTGGTTGTTGTGGCAATCTACCAGGTAAGAAAACAACAAAACGGATCTTTGCGTTTTGGCGAGGGTTTTAAAACAGGCGCAATTATATCAGTAATATATAGTGCAGGCGTGACTATTTGGTATGCCCTTTATGGAGAGATCATCAATACACAATATAAATCGAGTTTACTTGCTTTTGAACGTAGTAAGTTGGAAGCTGCACATGCCACACCTGAAATAATCGCTGCAAAAATGAAAGAAGTGGAGATGACCACAGGTGACTCTCTCCTTTCTTATTTTTTGCTATTTGTATTTATGAGTTTGTTCGGCATATTCATAACAGTAATTGCTTCATTGATCTTAAAAAGAAAAAAGCGGGTAGAAGCCTGAAGAATACCTGGCTGTTTACACTCTTGGCTTCCAGGGAATATCAGCCACTTTTAGCAGGTGGCCAATATACCGGGCCAACACAAATAAATAATCACTTAGGCGGTTCAGGTATTTGATCACCAAAGGGTCAACAAAAATCGCCTGCTCCTGCATATTTACGCAGCAGCGTTCCGCCCTTCTGCACACACACCTGGCTACATGGGCTGTTGAAATAGCCACATGGCCACCGGGTAAAATAAAAAACTTCATAGGTGCAAGGACTTCATTCATTTTATCAATCTCTGTTTCCAATAAATTGATATCGGATTCTTTCAAATCAGGAATCTTCATCAGTGGCTCTTTATCGGGATCGCATGCAAGTGAAGAACCAATGGTAAATAAGCGGTCCTGTATTTCTTTCAACATGGCTTTAGCATGATCATCAGCAATATGATCACTTACCAATCCTATGTAAGAGTTGAGTTCATCCACCGTACCATATGTATCTATACGAATATGGCTCTTGGGTACTTTGGTTCCACCAATTAAAGATGTTTTGCCAAGGTCACCTGTTTTGGTATATATTTTTAGTGCCATTGATCAAGATTGATTTGATACGTAATTGATGATTGCCTTTTACACCAGGTTAACCTGTAATTATGGAACAAAAGTAACCTGCAAAAGTTCAATAAAAGAGCTTTGGTGGTCCTAAAGGTCATGCATGGACCATGATAGATGGACTATCGCCTAATGACTGATCATGGAAAGTTCTTTCACTTTATCACTCTCTACCAAACCATCGCGCAAACGAACAACCCTGTGGGCATATCGGGCAATATCTTCTTCGTGGGTTACCAATACAACCGTATTGCCTGCATCCCTTATTTTTCCAAAGATCTCCATTACCTCAACGGAGGTCTTTGAATCGAGGTTACCTGTAGGCTCATCGGCCAGTAACAAGGAGGGGTTATTCACCAATGCACGTGCAATAGCTACCCTTTGAATCTGTCCACCACTTAACTCATTGGATTTATGATGGCTTCTGTCTTCCAGGCCTACTTTTTTTAAAGCTTCCATGGCCCTTTCTATTCTTTCCTTTTTACTTACACCCGCGTAAATAAGTGGTAAAGCCACATTTTCAGCAGCCGATAAACGGGGCAGCAGGTTAAACTGTTGGAACACAAACCCGATCTCAGTATTCCTCACTTCAGCAAGATCATCATCGGGCATTTTACTTACGTCTTTGCTATTGAGAATGTATTTACCACCAGTGGGTGAATCGAGACAGCCTAAAATATTCATCAGGGTACTTTTACCGCTACCCGATGGTCCCATTAATGCGACATATTCATTTTTAAAAATATCAAGGGTTATCCCTTTCAGAACAGGTATGGCCTGGTTACCCATGAAATAACTTTTCTGAATATTTTCTAAACTAATGATTGCATCACTCATAACAGGTGGTTTCGGTTAAATCTATCTTACTCTAATTACTTCTTTATTACGGTTGGTACTTTAAAAAATGCTGGATCTTTTACAGGTGAGTTCAGCAAAGCCTCTTCGCGGGAAACAGAACCCTGCACAATATCTTCCCGCAATACATTTGCCGCATCACTGATAAACAGCAAAGGCTCCACACCAGTAGTATTTACTTTTTCCAGTTTTTCCACAAAAGCCACCATTTTTTGCAGATCTGCCCTGATGGATTCTTTTTCCGAATCATCAAAACGTAACCTTGCCAGATGCGCCAGGTTATCTACCATTTTAGCGTTAATTTCCATAGCTAACAAAAATAAATGAAAGCTTGGCAATAACTACCTGTAATTTTTAAAAGGTGAATAGGCTGAAACAACGGTAATATTTACCCGGTTTTAAAGCATTTTTCCGCCCTTTTACCAGAAAAAGTAACCGGCCGGCATTTAACGCCTATCGGTATAAAAATAATATTTTTCTTACCTTCGATACAATTAGTTGCATAACTAACTAATTTTACGAAAAGCTTGATTATATGAAACGTTCCATTAAAAAAGTTGCGGTTTTAGGTAGTGGTGTAATGGGTTCCAGGATTGCCTGTCATTTTGCGGGCATTGGCGTACAGGTTTTATTGTTAGACATGGTTCCCAAAGGCGCTGAAGAAAGTACCAAACCCGCAGAACGGAACAAACTGGTAAACGATGCCCTTCAGGCTGCCATTAAAAGCAATCCCTCACCTGTTTTTACCAAGGATGTAGTGAAACGTATTACTACCGGTAATTTTGATGATAACCTTAAGGATATTGCCAACTGCGACTGGATTATTGAAGTAGTGGTGGAAAGGTTAGACATCAAACAAATCATTTACGAGAAAGTAGAAAAATTTCGCAAGCCGGGAACATTGATTACTTCCAATACATCCGGCATCCCTATTCACTTGATGGCCGAAGGGAGGAGTGATGATTTTAAGAAACATTTCTGCGGTTCGCATTTTTTCAACCCGCCACGATACCTCCGTTTACTTGAAATTATTCCAACACCGTTTACTGATCCTGAAGTGGTTGATTTCTTATTGCACTATGGGGACCTTTACCTTGGCAAAACAACCGTTTTATGTAAAGACACGCCGGCCTTTATTGCTAACCGTATTGGTGTGTTCAGCATCATGAGCATTTTTCATATCATGAACAAACTGGGTTTGAGTATTGATGAAGTGGATGCGTTGACCGGCCCGATTATCGGCCGCCCAAAATCGGCAACCTTCAGAACAGCTGATGTAGTAGGTATTGATACCCTGGTTAAAGTGGCCAAAGGTGTGGCGGATAATTGCCCGGCAGATGAAGCAAAAGAAATTTTTACCATCCCGGGTTGGTTAGAAACGGTGGTTACCAATAATTGGCTGGGTGATAAAACCGGACAGGGATTTTTTAAAAAAATAAAATCAGCAGAAGGAAAAGAGATCCTCACACTTAACCTGCAAACCATGGAATATGGTGCACGGGTTAAACCAAAATTTGCAAGCCTCGAAGCCGCAAAACCCGTTGAAGACCTGAAACAGCGGATTAAAATGCTGAGCAGTGCCCCTGATAAAGCAGGTGAATTTTACAAGCTATTTCATTTTTCACTGTTCTCATATATTTCACACCGTATACCTGAGATCAGTGATGAGATCTATCGTTTGGATGATGCGATGATGGCCGGCTTTGGCTGGGAGATTGGCGCGTTTGAAACATGGGATGTATTGGGCGTAGCCAAAACAGTTGAAGCGATGAAAGCTGCGGGTTACCAGGTTGCGGGTTGGGTTGAAGAGATGCTGGCAAGTGGTTCTACCAGTTTTTATAAAGTAGAAGCAGGTAAACGTTTGTATTATGATGCTTCATCTAAAACATATAAAACCGTTCCGGGAGGGGAAGCATTTATTGTGCTGAGTAACCATGCTGATAAACTGGTTTGGAAGAACAGTGCCTGCCGGTTATATGATATCGGCGATGGGGTTGCGGGTTTTGAATGGAACACAAAAATGAACAGTATTGGTGGCGAAGTATTGGAAGGATTAAATAAAGCCATATCTGTTGCCGAAGAAAAATTTAAAGGATTGGTTATAGCCAATGATGGGGCTAATTTTAGTGCCGGCGCGAATGTGGGTATGATTTTCATGCTGGCCATTGAACAGGAATATGATGAACTGGATATGGCCATACGCATGTTCCAGAACAGTATGATGCGGGTTCGTTATTCATCCATTCCTGTTGTTACTGCGCCACATGGTCTTGCCTTGGGCGGTGGTTGCGAAATGAATTTACATGCCGATAAAATTTGCGCAGCGGCAGAAACCTATATTGGCCTGGTAGAATTAGGTGTTGGCCTGATACCCGGGGGGGGCGGTACCAAAGAGTTTGCACTTCGCGCCGGTGATGACCTGCATGAAGATGAACCGGAAACCGTTACGCTGAAAAACCGTTTCTTCTCTATCGCCACAGCCAGGGTAGCCACTTCTGCGCAGGAAGCATTTGATATGGGTATTTTAAGAAAAGGCCATGATGAAGTTGTCATGAATGTGGGCCGCCGAATTGCAGAAGCCAAAAAAAGTGTGATTGAAATGTATGATGAGGGTTATTCCATTCCCCAACAGCGCAAAGACGTAAAAGTTATGGGCCGTTTAGGATTAGGCGCGATGCTGGCAGGCATTAACGGTATGCGGCGCGGTAATTATGCTACCGAACATGATGCCTTGGTAGCAAAAAAACTTGCTTACGTTATGTGTGGCGGCGATCTTAGCGAACAAAGCCTGGTAAGCGAACAATATTTACTTGATCTTGAAAGAGAAGCCTTTTTAAGCCTTTGTGGTGAGAAGAAAACATTGGAAAGAATACAAAGTGTGTTAAAGAGCGGTAGACCGATAAGGAATTAAAAATTCAAAAGTAAAAACAATCAGTTTTGGCTTTTTACTTTTGAATTTTAACTTACCTCAAGCAAGAATAAATTTCAATCTGAAATAATTTACCTCGTTCTTTTTAGTAAAGCTGTGTATCAGTTCACCACCCATGTCTTCTGTTATTTGTTTGTAAACTGATAAAGTATCTTCAACCGACGTAACGTGGTTTTGCAGGGAATTGGTTATCCTGTATTTTTTAAAATAATCTTCTGTTATTTGCTCTTCCACAATAGCTGAACGGTTGATTCCCTCTACCATACATTTTCCATCACAATCGGTAATATGAATACTGATAACGGAACCTTTCTGCACACTTACCAATAACTGAGAAAGTAGTTTATAAAGTATTTGTTGCAGGAAAACCCTGTCCAGATGCACGATAACAGGCGAGGGGGATAAATACAGCTGCAGGCTCACCGCCTTATTTTCTGCTTCCGCCATTTTACTGATTGTTATCATTTCAATTTCTGCTATGATATCGAAATCTTCGTAGCAGTATTCGAAATAGATTGATCCTGCATTGTCTATATCAGTCAGTTTGGTATCAAGATAGATAAGTTTATCATTAACAGCCGGTCCCGTTAAAGCCTTCAGATCACTGACGAGGATGTTTACTGAGGATTGGGTGTAATGATGGGGCATAATAAGCGCTTATCTGTGAATGGTATTTTCTGGTATTAAATTACGAATTATTAATTACGAAATACGTTATTGTACACTCGTAATTCGTAATTAATAACTCGTAATTAATAAATCACAATTAAGCCCGCTTCATCGTTATTTGAATTTTACCAATAATCCTACAAATCTCTTCAGCATCATTAATTAAACTTTCACTCATTTTTTTATCCAGGTAATCAGTTGCATAAAGTAGTTTGAGCCAGTATAATGTTTCTCTTGCTTCTTTATAAGAAATAGAAAATTTATGAATAAAGTCGGCTTTTGATTGTGCCCCAATTGCCTCCTCTACATTTGCACCTATTGACACACCGCTTCTAAGCATTTGTTTCGCCATGATAAACTCTTGTTTTTCTTTTTTTAAATATTTACACGCGTTAATTATTCGGATAGCGAATACGAAACTTTTTTGCTGTATAATATTTTCTGTTTTCATAAATTTTAACTAATGGTTATTAATTACGAATTACGTAATCTCTTCGTTTCAGATACTAATCCGTAATTCGTAATTGATAATTCGTAATTGATTTGAGAATCTAATCATTACAATATATTCTTTATAAAAGGTTATTCTTTGCGGTTGATACGCGGGATTTTTACCCTATGACCCCTTTACTTATTCATATTGCTTATCCCTGCCTGCAATGGCTGACAGAAAGGGTTCTCCACAAGATGCGAGCCTGCAATAGGGACCAGTTTTTTTAAATGATGCCCTTGGCACTGCAGTCGAAGTGTGTGACACAACGAAGCCGGGCATTGAACCTAAAGGCCGGCCCGAAACAATACCATTAATTTTACCGTTAATCTATCCAGAAACAACCCTTATCAATATTGCCACCAAATCATCAATATCTGATTATCTTCGGGATAACAACCTAACCATTACTACTAAACCAAGTTATATGCAACCTGTTCTCTCACTGAATGGTATTACCAAATCGTATGGGCAAATACAGGCGTTAAAAGGCGTTTCGTATGAAGTGCCGGAAGCTTCTGTATTTGGTATCCTCGGTCCCAATGGCAGTGGTAAAACAACCATGCTGAGCATCATACTTGATATATTAAAACCCGATGCCGGCAGTTTTGCCTGGTTTGGTCAGCCTGGCTCACCGGATACAAGAAAGCAGATCGGTTCTTTATTAGAGACCCCGAATTTTTATCACTATTTATCCGCCGTGGATAACCTGAATATTACCCAGGCCATCAGTGGCCGGGGCGATGCAGCCGAAATTGACCGTGTACTGGAAATTGTAAAATTAACCGAGCGTAAAAGAAGCCGGTTCAGTGCCTATAGCCTCGGTATGAAACAAAGATTGGCCATTGCTGCTGCCCTGTTGGGCGATCCGCAGGTATTGGTTTTTGATGAACCCACCAACGGACTTGATCCGGTAGGTATTGCAGAAATACGTGAACTGATCAAAGAACTGGCCCGGCGGGGAAAGACAATTATTATGGCAAGCCATTTATTAGATGAGGTTGAAAAAGTTTGCACGCATGTGGCGATAATGAAAAGGGGCACCTTATTAACTGCAGGACAGGTAGATGAAGTTTTGGCTAATGAAGATATTGTGGAAGTGTCTTCCAATGACCCGCATGCATTGCTTGCATTACTTTCCAGCTTCCCGGGTTATACGCACATTAAACAGGATGGAAAACTGATACAGCTTTTCTTTCCTGTTGGCACGGCCAGGCTGGAAGAAGTTAACCGTTTCTGTTTTGAAAAAGGCATTATCCTGAATTTACTATTGGTAAAAAAGAAAAGCCTTGAAACCAAATTCTTTGAATTAACCAACGACTAATTTTAAACTGCTTATCATGCTCGCTCTTATAAAAATTGAATGGCTTAAAATAAAAAAATATCCGGCTTTCTGGTGGATGCTGGGTATTGTGGCATTGACCTATCCTGGTATTAACGCGATGACCTATTATGGTTATTTAAAAGCTACTACCGGAAAGGAAATGGCCAATAATGTGGCAAAACTTTTACTGGGCAACCCTTTTTCTTTCCCGGAAAC
>JANXUL010000315.1 GCA_025356235.1 Bacteroidota bacterium | reverse complement strand
CCATCAGAAAAATCCCAAGTAGATATTGAAGAAAATTTATCCTATTATCCCATGAGAATTAATATTCGACGACGGGAATTTCCTATTATAGACACCATATTGAATGAACACTGGCAATACTGGTCCCGGTTAAATAAACGGGGTCTATTTTGATGTCTTTATAAACTTGCCTTCGTAAGCCCTGCAGCTAACATAGTTGCTTCAAGCTATTGGCTGAACGAATATATCTTTCATCGGCAGTACAAATCCTAGCTTTAGCTTCAGGGCGAGCCAACTCGGCTCGTCAATAGAATATGTCATTAAGCTTTTGTACATTTATTCAGCCTTAGTAGCCAGGCTGGACGGAAGTGCGTGCCCCAACTGCTTTAACCCCTTTAATCACTATTTTATTTACCTGGCATATGTTCTTGATAGTATTAATTATATACATCGTTTTACTGGCTCTGGTTTGCCTTCACGTTCTTTATGAAACCCGCAGCAGCACTAAAGGCATTGCGTATCTGCTTCTATGTATTTTCATACCCGTATTTGGCATGCTTTTTTACCTGGCATTTGGGATCAATTACTGGAGAAAAGAATTATACACAAAAAAAACGGGGCAGGATCAGGCGTTACTGCAGGAACTCAAAAGAAACAGCCTTGCGTATACCAGGGCGTCTGTTAACCCACAAGATATCCCCGACAATGATAATGCCGAACTGGCAACTATGTTGATAAAGGATCTGCATAGTCCCCTTACCCGTCATAACACCCTAAAACTTCTGCTGAATGGCGAAGAAAAATTTCCTGAATTGTTACTCGCCATTGAGAAAGCAAAACATCATATCCATATTGAATATTACATTTATGAGTGTGATGAGATTGGCACCGCCATTATCGATCTGTTGATCAGGAAAGCAAGTGAAGGGGTTCACGTAAGGTTTATATATGATGATTTTGGAAGCCCCTCTATAAAAAAGAAAATTGAAAAGCGTATGCGTGAAGTAGGGATAGAAATATATCCCTTTTATAAAGTTCACTTTTATTTTCTGGCCAACCGGATTAATTACCGCAATCACCGGAAGATTGTTGTTATTGATGGACAGACAGGTTTTGTGGGGGGCATTAATGTCAGCGATAAATATATCAACAATAAGAAAGGACAATTATACTGGCGCGATACCCATCTTCGTATAGACGGGCCGGGAGTATATTATCTGCAATACCTTTTCCTGACTGACTGGAATTTTTGTTGCCCTACGAAACTTAACCCTGAAAGTTTATATTTTAAACAGGATACCCCTATTACCGGAGATACTTTAGTACAGGTAGTTGGAAGCGGTCCCGATTCCGCTCAACCGCTGGTATTATTTTCAATACTCCAGGCCATATACCTTGCCAAACGGGAAATACTGATTACAACGCCTTATTTAATTCCGGGGGATAATATAATAGATGCGCTCCGTATTGCTGCTTCCAGCGGCCTTTCTGTAAAATTACTGGTACCGGGCAAAAGCGATTCAAGATTGGTGAACGGGGCTTCTAAAGCCAACTATAACGATTTGTTACAGGCCGGTGTAGAAATATACCTTTACCAGAAAGGTTTTATTCATGCAAAAACTTTGGTGGCAGACGGCAAACTGTCTGTGCTAGGGACCGCTAACATGGATTACAGGAGTTTTGAATTAAACTTTGAGGTTAATGCCATTATATATGACAAACCTTTTTCCGAAAATTTACGCCATATATTTTTTGATGACCTTGCACATGCCAGTAAAATAGATGCAGAAGATTGGTATAAACGCCCATTCTACATTACCTTATCAGAAAGAATTGCCCGGTTGTTTTCACCTTGCCTGTAAAAAAATTTCGAGTTCGCCTGGTATACAAAATCAGTTGCCTCTTATCCGGCGCACCAGGGAAAGCATGGAATGTATATCCCATTTTGCAAAGCGCCCTCGCTGAACAACTAATGTATTGTCGATATCAGGCTGAAGATAATAATGAAAAGCAAAATCCTCTTTAGGGTTTTGCCAGCCTATTACCTGTCCAAAGCGTAGATCGTTAAACAGTATCGTATCCTGTTTTTTTTCTATAGTATAAAATTGTTGAGAAAAAAGGATAAGCTGATTTACTTTCTTTACGTCGTTTACTGTACCCGTTAAATAAGTATTGCGCGGAAAATATTCCAGCTTTATCTGGTTTGAACGATCAAAAACTGAGCGGTAGCCAACATAATATCCGCTGTCATTTCCTGCCACTACATACCATAACCAGTTTTGCAGTGGTGCAGGCGTAGTAAAATAATGGGTATATTTTATATGTTGTTTTACTAATAACTGTTTTACTTCCTTATTAATATACGTTTTATTAACGGTGCAATAGCCCAGATACAAAAAGCAGGTATACAAGCCGAATTTCCACCAGAAATTTCTTTTCTTATCTTTTTGTTTCAACCATAAAAGGGCAATCAATGCGATGCCCGGCGCTATCGAAAAAAAAGGGTCGGCTACATAAATAATATTGAATGAAATACGGGAATGCGAGAAAGGTTCAAGCCAGCCTACACCATAACTATTAAACCCGTCTAAAAATATATGTGTCATAATGGTTACGCCAAAAAAAAGCACCCACGAGATATAGGAAATATTATGCGGACGATGCCACCTTTCTGCAACCTTCGCAAGCAGCAACGCCATGATTACACCAAATAAAATCGAATGTGTAAACCCCCGGTGTGCCAATAGGTTACTGGGTGTATCTAACCAGAAAGAAGCGATAAAATCAATATCCGGGATGCTTTGAGCGAGAATTCCCCAAAGCATTGCTTTTTTCCCCTCAATGCGTCCTGCAAAAGCTTCGCCCATACAGGCGCCGAGTGCAATATGTGTAAGCGAGTCCAGCGATCAATTATTTGTTGCTTAAAGATATTCCTTGCTGATCAATCCGAATGACAATTCTCAAGACCTGTATGGTTTGTATATTCATTGTTATTAGCTGATTCCGCAGTAAACATCCTTTATTCACTCCAGAATTTCAGTTAACGGGGAGCATTTCGCCCGTAGCTAACAACATC
>JANXUL010000306.1 GCA_025356235.1 Bacteroidota bacterium | reverse complement strand
CGCTTGCCGGCTGTTTTGATGAGCTGTTGAATTTGAATAAAATACTGCCCTTCAACCTGCCCGTTAGCATCTTTGCCATGTGCGAAGAATTTATTGCCTGCATAAATATTCTGATCTGTAACCAATACAGGGTTATCCCAGAGTTTCGCCTGTTCAATCAATGCTTTATTTACATCAATATTGTATTTTGACGCTAGCAGGGAAAGGTTTTTCTCCATAAACATTTTCTCGGCTTCCGGGAGACTCAGTTTGATAGTATCTAAAGTAATTTGTGCATGCGAACAGGTAAATAAAAGCAATGCCATACCGCCCAGGCATAGCTTGTTCATGGACATATGTCCGGATAAAAATACCTTCACCATAATCTTTTGGTTTAATAGAATAAAATAATCAGCTGCCTACACCCTGTAAATCATTACAAGTGTGTACTGCATTGCAACATCAATAGAATGGGATGAAAGACTATGCCTTTGGTGGCTGGGGGTTGATTTCCTGAAAAAACAAATCCTTAAATGATTCGTGCAAGGGGATAGGCAAGCCTGCCAATGATAATTGAGAAGCAGTTATAAGGACTTCCTTATGAAAACTGATGGCATTAAAAGAGCCATGCTTATGAAAATGGAGATCTTTATGGTGTTGCGATTGTTCAGGTATCGCATTGGTATGACCCAATATTACTTCCACCAAATATTCCACAATCGTTTCGGTGATATTGGTTTCATCAGTTCCGGACTCCGCATGTAATGGCGTAAAATCCTGGGCATAAATACTCAGGTTAAACAGTTGCAAGGCAACAACCAGTGTAATGAACCTGGTGATATAGGAACGTAAGGTTTGCACAGTTAATTCTGCAAGATTACATAATTATTTAGGCAAAAAATGTTAAAGAATATGAAAGTCTTACAGGTTAAGCGGATTTTAAGATGGCATGATCAGGTTAAAAAAATGCCCGCAGAAAATTCTGCAGGCATTCATTCTTTAAATAATACATTTATTTTTTCTTGTCTTCCGACTTACCCAATGCCCTGCTCTTTGCAAAATCCACCAATATCGGTGCTGCTACAAAAATAGAAGAGTAGGTACCGGTGATTACAC
The DNA here is from genome assembly GCA_025356235.1 of Bacteroidota bacterium. GTDB lineage: Bacteria > Bacteroidota > Bacteroidia > Chitinophagales > Chitinophagaceae > Sediminibacterium. Next base: position 16,334 of record JANXUL010000306.1, on the reverse strand, counting down.
CGATCAACATGGCAAAAGCAAACCCCCTGGTTACCTCACCACCGAAGATGAAGAGAATAAGGATAGTTAAGAACACCGTTAATGAAGTCATTACCGTACGGCTAAGGGTTTCGTTGATGGCCCGGTTAATTACTGTTCCGTTATCTGAGCCTTTCATCAAACGGCTGTCTTCACGGATACGGTCATACACGATCACCGTATCATTCATCGAGAAACCGATCACCGTTAATACCGCAGCGATAAAATGCTGGTCTATCTCAAGTGGGAACGGAACAATCTTACGGCAATAACTGAATACGATAAGGGTTACCAAAACATCGTGTAACAAGGATACAATCGTACCCAAAGAATACCTCCAGTCGCGGAAACGGATAAAGATGTATAAACAGATAATGATAATGCCAAAAATAACCGCTTTCTGTGCCCCTGTTTTAAGGTCATCAGAAATCGTTGGCAATACGGTTTGTGAACTCTGTTTATAATTCTTTTCGAAATCAAGGAAGCTGGTATTCGGTGGCAGATGGTTTTTCAAACCGGTAAAAAGTTTCTGCTCAACCAATGAATCAATATTGGTGCCCGTTTCCTTTATCTTATAAGAAGTAGTGATATTAACCTGGTTCTTTGTATCAACCGTTTTAATGATCACCGCTTCACCAAATTCTTTTTTTAGTTCATCCCTGATCTCATCCGGGCTTACTGCTTTTTCAAATTTAACGGTATAACTACGACCACCAGAGAATTCAACGCCCTCGTCAAATCCGTTAAAATAGGTTCCGATTCCGGCGATTAATATGAAAGCAGACAATACATACGCATATTTCCTGTATTCAATAAATTTGAAAGAAGCATGCTTGAATATCCTTTTAGATATACCTGTAAAATATTCGAAGTGGCGGTTCTTGTTCATGTACCAGTCTGTAATCAGCCTGGATACCAGGATACCGCAGAACAATGATAAAAGAATACCGATGATCTGCGTGGTGGCAAAGCCCAATACGGGGCCTAGTCCAAAATAAGCAAGGATGATAGCGGTTAAGAGGGTTGTAACGTGTGCATCCAATACAGGCGACAGGGAACGTTTGTATCCATCATTAACAGCATTCTGGTAACTTTTTCCCTTGGTTAATTCTTCTTTGATACGTTCGAAGATGATTACGTTCGTATCCACAGCCAAACCAATCGTTAATACCAAACCGGCAATACCGGGGGCAGTCAGCGTAAAACCAAGTGCGCTTAAAATACCGATGGTGAATAACAGGTTGAGGATAAGGGCGATGTTGGCTACCCATCCACCTGTGTTAAAGTATAACAGCATCAAAGCAAAGATCACAATGAAGGCAATGAGGAATGATAAGGCACCACCTTTTACAGATTCTTTACCAAGTGTAGGCCCAACCTGTTGTTCCTGCACAATTTTAGCAGGGGCAGGAAGTTTACCGCTTTCCAATATTTCAGAAAGGTCCTGTGCTTCTTTTACTGTGTAGCTGCCGGCAATCTGTGAGTTACCGGTAGTAATTGCTTCATTTACATTAGGAGCAGAGTACACAAAATTATCCAAGACAACTGCAACAGGCCTTCCTACATTCCTTGCCGTCATTTTGGCCCAGATAGCAGTACCTGTTTTATCCATGTTCATTTTAATGGCAATACGTCCGCGCTCATCGTAATCCTGTGAGGCACTAATACCTTCACCACCTAATTCCGCCTGGCCATTATCCAAGGTCTTGATGGCATATAAGGAAAGGATATTTTTTAATTTAGGATCATTCAGTTCAGCCTTGCCATACATAAATACAAGGTTGGAAGGGAACTTGTTTTTAACGATATCGGTTCTCAGGTAATCGTTAAGTGTTCCTGTGTCCTTTGCAGCGATATAACCGATTGTTGCGGGATATACTGCTTTGCCATCAGTACCCGAATAAGGCTGTGTGAACTGTATAAGGCTAAGTGGTGATTTTGTTTTGCCTTTAGCTGTATCTGCTTTGGCAGTCGCTGTTTTAGCGCCCGCAATAGCCGAGATAGTCGTGGTTTTGCCGGTATCTACTTTGGCTGAAACGGCTTTTTTAGCTGTATCGGCGGTGACTTTAGCAGTAGTATCAGCAGGCTTATTGGTACCATTAATTTCTTCTGCAGCTTTATCAGCAGCCGTAATTCCATTTACCAGTTCCTTGCTTTCGAAAGTATATACTTCAAAAAACTGGAGATTGGCGGTTGACTGCAAGTAGGCACGTACCCTTTCTTTATCAGTAACCCCTGCCAGTTCGATATTGATGATTCCTTTGGCAGGATCGGGGTTGATATTGGGAGAGGCTACACCAAAACGGTCAATCCTGGTACGTAAGATGCGGTACGTGGTATTGAAGGCAATATTTGCCTGATCTTTCAGGTAATTGGCTACTGCATCATCGCTCGCATCAAACTTTACTTTGTTATTGCTGCGAAGGGCAAAAAACGGCGCCAGTTTACCCGATGGGTTTACCGTTTTATATTCATCACGAAACAGGCTGATCAGATCGGCACTCGTATTCGCTTTTTTAGCTACAGCTTGTGTAAGGGCCTTATTAAACAAAGGGTCTTTGGTATAATTCGCCAGCGACTTGATCAAGCCGTCCAGGCCAACTTCCATGGTTACACTCATACCACCCTGCAGGTCAAGGCCCAGCATCAATTCTTTTTCTTTAGCACTGCTGTAAGTAACCATGCCAAAAGCCAGTTTGGTTTCTTTAGTACTATCCAGTAAACGCTTAAGCCTGTCTTTCTTCAGGTCGACCAGGCTATCGGCATACGCAGCCTGCAGTTCCTTGTTACCAGGGTATTTCACATCAGGAGAGGGGAATCTTTTTAACCATGTGTCGGCTTTCTTTTCCATTTCACCTTCATGGTTTTTCACAAACCAGGTAAATGACAATTGATAAACACAGATGAGTATCAAAGCAATCGCAAAAAATCGCACTAAACCTTTCAGTTGCATATTAGTAACGGTTTATAATTTTTTTTAGAGCGGCAAAGATAGGGGAATGGGAATGAAATAAGCTAACTGCCTGTGAGTTTGGTGGTTTGAAAAGAAACTGCCTTCCGGCAACCTGTCATATCCATGTTTCCCGCACAAAAAACAGTTCCGGAACAAACCCATCCTTTTTTCAAAAAAGATGCCCGCAACAGAAGTTGCAGGCATCTTAGAATAAAAAAAAATATACTTACTTTACATCGGTCAGCGTAACATCAAAATATAATGGTGTATTTGGCGGAATGCTGGCACCTGCACCTGTGCAACTATAAGCAAGAGCAGAAGGAATGATCAACTTGATGCGCCCACCCTTTTTTATAAAAGGGATACCAATCTTCCAACCATCAATTACCCCGGATAAAGGGAGTGAAATGGGGTTGGCAGTTGCATCGAAAGTAGTACCATTAAAAAGTTTACCTGTATATACAACCGATATTGTTGAGGTAATAGCAGGAGCGGGGCCCGACCCCGGGGCAATGATCTCATATAATAAACCACTGACATCTTCCGTATAATTAATACCATTCGCCGAGCAATAAGCAACCATTTGTGCTTTTTCAGATGCTACTGAAGCCGGTTTGCAACCGCTAGTATCACTTTTACTACAGGAATTCAATAAAACAGAACCAACCAACAATAACCCAAGTACTTTTTTCATGAACAGTTTTTTATATAGACGTTTATTTAGGTGTTAAGGCTGCATAGCACTCTTATTTTCAGTTTTATTTTTTCGTGCCAACAGTTCCATATATCGCTGTTCTTGCATTTCCCACCTGAATTTACGGTAAAGAAAAGCCATAAAAAACGAAACTCCCATAATGGCCGCCAAAAAAACAAGGGAACTCATCCGGGAATTAGCTTGCATATTAGCCCTTTCGTACCAACCAGTGTAAAGTGATAAGATCAGGCAAACACCGAGTGCAAACCCAGCAGAGAGTCCCACCAGAAATGGCCGTATACTGGTTCGTTCCTGCTCCCGGTTTTTTGCCCAGTACAACAAAAATGCTTCATCACTGCTGTTTAACATAACGTAAAAGTAATTCATCCAAAATAATATCAGCAGGGCTTACACCAATAAAAAGGCATACCGTTCTTTTAACCCGTTAAAGTTGTTATTTTAGTAGATCCCGGTTAGCTTCATTTGTAAAGGTACTTTTATGGATTTTATCAAAAAAAATGCGATAGCTGTTTTTTGGGGTATCCTTCTGTTACATTGTGTATTCATTTATTCGGGACTAGATGACTGGCGGTTTATAACAAAACTTTTGTTGCTGCCTGTTCTTGCTGTTTACTTTTGGGCTGCAACCAAACACAATGGTGGTTCCGTAAGCAACCTGGTGTATTTCGGACTTTTGTTTTCTTTTCTGGGCGATTTGATTCTTACCCAACCCGGGGAAACTTTTTTCTTATCCGGAATGCTGGCTTTTATTGGGACACATATCTGCAACGGCATTAATTTTTATAAAATGCAGCGGGTTAGGATGCGAGGAGGGAGGGCTGTTTTACTGGCAACAGTCATCCTGTTGCTGATAACTATCGGTGTATTAATTATTTTGAATCCATACTTGGGCCAATTTCAATTACCCATACTGGCGTATATGATTATTATCAGCAGTATGGCCATACTAGCCACCAACACGGTGAACGCTTCTTTATTAAAAGGGATTGCCCTGCAATACTTCATACCCGGTGCCACTCTATTTGTATTTTCCGATGGGATACTGGCCATGAATAAATTCCTGTATCACCAACCCATGCTTGATATAGCTGTAATGCTTACCTATGGTGCCGCACAATACTTTTTGATAAGTGGGTTTATAAGAACAGCGGCCCTGAAGTGTAGGGAATAAATATTATAGGCCGATAGATACTAAAAACAATTTATTTTCACAGGTAACTATTATCGGACTGCTTTCCATACTATGGAAGATTTCATTGATAAAAGGACTCTCACGGTCTACTGGATCGTTTTATTGGCTCATTGTTTTTTTCAATATTACGGGTTGCCATATAGGGCCATTACCAAACCTATGCTGGTGCCGGTATTGTTGTATTTATTGTTGACCGATAAAAATATTGGAAAGCCTGCAGGCAACCTCTTTTTTTATATTGGCCTTTTCTTTGCCTTTTTTGGGGATGTATTTCTCATTATCATTAACGACACTTTCTTTTTAACGGGTATGATCGCATTCATGCTGATGAATATATTTTATAATATTTCATTTCTGCAACTGAACAAATTCCATCTTCGCAAAAGCTTGCCTGTTATCATAATCACAGTAATGCTTCTGATTACAGGATATGATCTTTTTCGCCTCTTACAGGATGATATGGGTGATTATAAAATACCCGTTATGATATACATGTTTACTATTTCAGTGATGATTATAGCAGCAGTGAATATTGCAGGCAATAATCAATATAGAAAAGTTGCTCTTAACTACTTCATTCCCGGCGCATTCGTATTCTTAATTGAAAATGTACTTGTAGCCGTAAATAAGTTTCATTTCGAGGGAAATAAAGATATTTACCTCGCTGTGATGGTTACGTACGGAGTAGCCCAATACTTTTTGGTGAAAGGGGTTTCGAAAGCATATGCGTAATGCTTTTGGAGAGTTAACCCATCTACACTATTTAATATTCTTCCACTGTATACTTATAAAAAATCCCTGCTTTTTGAAAAGCAGGGATCAGTATAAAAAATTCACCGGTAATGAAACGGGTGTGTTTGTTTGGATTAGTATCCGCCCATTCCGCCCATATCAGGCGCGCCATGTCCGCCATGTGCAGATTCAGCCTTTGGCTTATCAGCTATCACACACTCTGTCGTTAATAACATAGCGGCAATAGAAGCAGCATTTTCAAGGGCTACACGCGTAACTTTGGTTGGATCAATTACACCTGCTTTAAACAGGTTCTCATACACTTCTGTACGGGCATTGAAACCAAAATCGGCTTTACCTTCTTTCACTTTCTGTACAACAATAGACCCTTCGATACCACTATTGATAACGATCTGGCGCAATGGCTCTTCAATCGCTCTTTTTACGATCTGGATACCAGTTGTTTCATCTTCATTGGCACCTTTCAGTTTTTCCAGGCTTTCAACGGCACGGATATATGCTACGCCACCACCTGGTACAATACCTTCTTCTACCGCAGCCCTTGTTGCGTGCAGTGCATCGTCAACACGGTCTTTCTTCTCTTTCATTTCAACTTCAGTTGCTGCACCTACGTAAAGAACTGCAACACCGCCGCTTAATTTAGCCAAACGCTCCTGTAATTTTTCGCGGTCGTAATCAGACGTTGTATTTTCAACCTGTGCTTTGATCTGGTTTACACGTGCAACAATATCAGCTTTTTTGCCTTTACCGCCAACAACAATGGTATTGTCTTTATCAATGGTTACAGAAGCAGCGGAACCTAAATAAGTAAGGTCGGCATTCTCCAATTTAAACCCTTGCTCTTCACTTACTACGATACCAGCAGTTAAGATTGCGATATCTGTCAGCATTTCTTTCCTGCGGTCGCCAAAGCCAGGAGCCTTTACAGCAGCAACTTTCAGCGTACCACGCAATTTATTTACTACCAGTGTTGCCAGTGCTTCCCCTTCCAGGTCTTCAGCAATGATCAACAATGGGCGGCCGCTTTGTGCCACTTTCTCCAGGATAGCCAGGATATCTTTCATAGCACTGATCTTCTTGTCGTAGATCAGGATATAAGGATTCTGTAATTCAACTTCCATCTTCTCACTGTTGGTTACGAAGTAAGGAGAGATATAACCGCGGTCAAACTGCATACCTTCTACTACATCAACAGTTGTATCAGTACCTTTGGCTTCTTCAACGGTGATCACACCTTCTTTACCTACTTTGCTCATTGCCAGGGCAATCAGTTTACCAATTTCGCTATCGCTATTGGCAGAGATAGTAGCTACCTGCTCAATTTTTTTGGAATCGTTACCAACAGTCTGTGATTGTGCTTTTAAGCTATCAATCACTTTGGCAACAGCTTTGTCAATACCACGTTTCAGGTCCATTGGGTTGGCACCGGCAGCAACGTTCTTCAAACCTTCGCTGATGATGCTTTGGGCCAATACGGTTGCAGTAGTTGTACCATCACCGGCAATATCTGCCGTTTTAGAAGCTACTTCTTTCACCATCTGGGCACCCATGTTCTCGATAGGGTCTTCTAATTCAATTTCTTTGGCAACAGTTACGCCATCCTTGGTTACCTGTGGGGCACCGAATTTCTTTTCAATAACCACGTTACGGCCTTTGGGTCCGAGGGTTACTTTAACAGCGTTGGCTAAGGTGTCAACGCCTTTTTTCATTTTATTTCTTGCTTCGATATCGAAGAAAATTTGTTTAGCCATGTTATTTCAATTTGAAAATTTGAGAATTTGAAAGTTTGAAAATCAGAGAATAGAAAAATCAGAAAATTTAAGGTGGCTAATCATTTTCAAATCAGCACATCTTTAAATTTTCAAATTAAATTATTGCGAGAATATCGCTTTCTCTCATGATCAACAGGTCCTGGCCCTCAATCTGGATCTCAGTTCCTGCGTATTTACCATACAAAACCGTGTCGCCTACTTTTACAGTTACGGGCTCGTCTTTTTTACCAATACCGGCTGCTACGATTGTGCCGCGTTGTGGTTTCTCTTTTGCAGTGTCAGGGATGATGATTCCGCCTGCAGTTTTTTCTTCAGCAGCGGCAGGCTTAACAATTACTCTGTCGTGCAGAGGAGTAACGTTGAGTTTTTTTGCCATACGTTATGGGTTTTTAATTGATTGAGTGAATAATACGCTTTCCAGTCCTCGATTATTATGCCACTACACAGATTCAGGTCAAATTTTCAGAAATCCGGTTCGAACCTGCCCTGTATCGCGGGAAGCCTGTCATAAACGGCGCAAAGATGGGGGAAGTTTCTGACAGGCTGTGTCAAAATTTCATAAGGCAGTTTGAAAAGGTATGTATCATTTATACATTAAAAATAAGTGCACTATATAAGTGATAATGAATTATTTGAAATATTGAAGCATGCATCATCCTGTATTTTGACAATCCTATGCGGGTGGTATTCCTGCAAAAAACGGAGTATTCATTATATGATGGTTCTAGCAATGAAAAACCTTTGTCAATCCTGTCAATAATCATGGGGTCATGTGAGAAATGTACGCTGAATTGTCCAGAAAGCAGCAATCAGTGCTATAGCAACAGATAATGGAATAACAATTCTTGAACGATAATAGTCTTTTTGAGAAAACCATTTAGCGAGAAAAAGCCAAGCAGTTAAAATTATGATGAGCTGTCCTATCTCTACGCCAACATTAAACATAATAAGCGAAGTGAAGTAAGCGTTCCTGGGAAGGCCCATCTCAGATAAAGCTCCGGCAAATCCTAACCCGTGTATCAGTCCGAAAAAAAATACAATGCCGATTCGGGATGGTTTTAAACGCGGCGATATGATATTTTCTACGGCAACATACAGTATAGATAAAGCAATTAAAGGTTCAACAATCTGCGTGGGGGGCGAGATTTTGTTGTAAGCAGCTACTATCAGCGTTACTGAGTGTGCAATGGTAAACGCCGCTGACTGCCAGATGATGGGTTTCAATTTTGGGCTTAATAAAAACAGGCTTAATACAAAAAGGATATGATCAATCCCCTGGGGGATAATATGTTTAAACCCAACGATAAGATAAATAAATGCAGCATCTTTTTTGCTGATATTATCAAGTTCCTGCGCTGAAACATGCGCGGAAACTGATTGGTATACAATTAACCCCAGCAATAAAAGTCCTGCAGTCTTGCTATGATTTTTTATTCCGGGTTGCATGTCATTACGGGTGTAATAATTAATACGACTAAAAGAAAATTATGCCTTTGTATCCTGGCCGAAAAGATGTTCCCATACCGGAACAAAGGCATAAATATTTTTTAAAAGAATACGGCAAATTTAACCCTTGCAAAGAAAGGTGTGCCGGGCGTAAAGTTTAATTCAGTTATTGGAGCAGGCTCATTCCGTAACCTCGATTCGGTGGCAAACTGTGCCTCATTCCACTTTGTATTCAACAGGTTTTCAAACGCGAGTCCAATCTCATATTTAGGTTGTGTATAGTTAATAGAGGCATCTGCAATAAAATATCCGTTGGCTATAATGGAATTATCTTCATTGGCAGGCCTGTTTTTAATGTACCTGTAAGTCAAACTGCCATTCAGCCCATATTTCACTTTGTAAAAAATGCCACCTGTACTGCTGGCAGTGGGAGCAAGGGGAATATAATCTTCACCTTTTGCAAGGCCAATAGCCCTTGGTTTGGTAAAGTTCAGATTTACATTCGCAAATAACCGGTTGGTTAATTGATAACGTGCGATAATATCTACCCCTTCACGCCTGGTTTTTCCACTGGGTTGAATATTCCCATCATCACCAACATATACAAATTCCTGGTCGAGGTATAGATACCAGGCAGCAACATTCAATAATAATTTATTAGAAGGCTTGAGTATGAAACCAATATCTCCCCCATATGCCGCGGGTAAAATTTGTTTGCCTGCATTTTGCACTACAACCCTTGTATCATTGGAGTGGAACCCTTTACCCGCTTTTACATATAACTGTAATTCTTTATTTACGGTGTACTGGATATTCAGCTTTGGGCTGATGATAGATTTTCCCTGCGATGGTTGTTGTAATGTATGCAGCTTATCGAAATAATTAAAATAGAGGTAATCAAACCGGATACCTGCATCAATAAACCATTTACCAAAAGCTGCCTGTTGTTGGGCGTATGCAAACCCATTTGTTTCATTAATATCGCCTAATTTGATATTCTCTAAAAAATCGCGTTTTACTACATGTACCAGTTTACTGTTATCCGTTGCATCTGCACGAACACCGGTACCATATATAGAAGTCAATGTCCAGTTACTGTAAATATGTTTATGGGTTAATTTAGAACTAACACCGAAAATATTACGGCTTTCAGACTGATTAATTTCATCGCCATTGACAGGATCGTTCAGAAAAAAAGTAAAATCGGAGTTTAAGCTAAACTTATACCTGCTAAAATATGCCTGGTTTTCCCAAACAGTATTGTCGGTAAAATGATGTGCTAAAATAACATTGGCATTATATCTTTCTGTTTTACCTCCTTCTGATGGATCAATCGAACCAAACCTGTCAATCGTTCCGTCTTCAACTGCCCTGGTTGGCACCTGTCCGGATGCATCCCAGTTACTTTTAAATGCTGACAGGGAAGTGGTTAACTGTGTGCGTTCAGTGATGGCCAGATTATATTTTCCAAACAGGTTAAAGCGATTAAAATTCTGTTTGTTAATGGTTGGGCCATTGGTATAATAATATTCACCGGCTATGTAGGCACTTTGTTTGTCTTTGTTACTTTTTAAAAGGTCAATTATTGCCAATGTCCTGAAAGTATTGTACCTGCCGGCTTCTACCTGTATCCTGCTATCTGCGATATTATTATAAGTAGAAAAAGCCACGTATCCGGCTGTATTCAGGTTTCCATGTTGTGTATAGTAGGGGCCAGCACCAAAATCAATATTATTCACGGTTTCCGGAATGATAAAGTGTGCGTCGGCATAACCCTGTCCATGTGCGTGCGAAACCATATTAACCGGAAGTCCGTCTACACTAACCTGCACATCTGTGCCATGATCACAATCAAAGCCACGTAAGAATATCTGTTCTGCCTTACCGCCCCCGGCATGTTGTGCAACAAATAAACCCGGAACCAAACGCATTAGTTCCTGTGTATTTCTCACAGGTTTCAGGTCAAGGTCAATCTTTGCCAGTGTTGCAAATTTGGTTGCATGATTGCTTTGCAGCACCACAACATCTTTCAGGTCTACCGTAGTTGGTTGCAGTTCAATTTTTATGGTGGCATCGCCTTCTAGGGGAACCGTTACTGTTTTGTAACCTACATAGGTTACCCGCAAATCTGATTTCTTATTATCTGAGTGAAGTATAAAATTTCCATATTGATCAGAAAAAGTGCTGAATTGTACGTTAGTAGATAGATAGATAGATGCAGATTCAATAGGCTGCCTGCTAACAGCATCAATCACTTTTCCTCTAATAATATTTTGTGAATTTGCAAGAGACCCAATGGCTATTAAAAGGGGAATGGTAAAAATTTTTATAAAAGTATATTTTTTCTTCATGAAATGTAATTTGATTGTACATAAATGCCACAGGGCTAATTACATTGTTCGATCTATTTAACTGTTCACTGCATAAGGTTAAACCAATGCGGGGTATAAGTAAAAATAAATAGACGGCAATATGATTATCCCAAAAACAATCAAACCACTTTCGGGGGAGGGTAACTATTAGCCAGCCAGGTATGCGCAAGGTTGCAGGATAGGTTACTAAAATGCAAGTGTAATAATGGTTGATAAGAAAAAACAAACCGGGGGGTATTCATGAAATGTTCTGAAAAAGCCTTTTCCGTTTTCGAAACCGGCACACTCTTTTGAGTATCCATTTTCTTCGACACTGCAAGAGATTCATCATGCACATGGTATTTCCCATTTTCAATGTGCACGGTGGCTATATGTTCGGAATACCAGAAAATATGGGCAACAGCATCTGAAATGAAGGGCAATACAGGCTTCAATATTATCGTCGTGTAGGAGACCAGCAGCAGGTATAGTATTGCTTTTTTCATTTTTTTAGTACCAATCAGAGATCGTTACCTACCAGAATAGTGATTTAAAAATGGATTAACAATTTCATTTACGGCAGTAAGGAGGATACGGTTTTATATTAAAAAAAGTCATTAACCAGAAAAACGCATTTTGTGCAATATTTTTTATCAATTGGTTACCATACACTTATGTGGGGAGAAAGCATATACCGATACCTAATTCACTTGTAAATGGCATATCCCTTAAAAATTAAAATAAGGGTGTTAGTTACGGCAAGAGGCATTATGACAATTCTTGAAAATCATTAGGTATTAAAAAAATACTTTTTTTGAAAACCATCTTTTATTGCATCTCGTAAATAATGTATGATCTAATATACAGGCCGGTAGAAATACTTGTTTAATATTCTTGCCATTTTACTCAGAAAGCCCTCAAGAAATCAAAATAGGTTTAAGCAGGTTGTATCAAGGTTGAGACCCGTTCGTTCCCGAACGGGTATTTTCATTTTGTACAGCCCATTTTATACAATACCTTCGCCGCTCTCAAATAAGTTCTTACCAGATGATCAGTAGAAGAAATATCCGTGTTAAAGTAATGCAGTTACTATACATGATAGAGGCTGCAGACAGCCCGATGGCCTTTAAAAAACCGGTGGATGAATTACAAAAACAATTAGACAAAAGCAGGGAATTATTTGTTTACCTCCTCTATTTCATAACTGAAGTGGCCCGGTATGCCGAAACGAGTGCCATAAACAGGGCCTCACGGAATCTTCCCAGTGAAGACGACCTGAATGTTAATATCAAGATAGCAGGAAACGAGTTTTTATGGCAGATTCTGGAAAGCCCGTCTTTTAAAAAGGCACTGGAAACAGATATGCCACAAAAACTGATAGATAAGGATTTGGTTAAAAAAATCTATGTAGAACTTACCCAAACTGATAAATACCGCGAATACATCACTTTGCAAAGCAGAGAGAAATCGAAAGAAAAAGAGATCATCAAGCTGATCTTTATTCAATTGATGCTGCCAAATGAATCTTTTATCACACATCTGGAAGAGATCTATAATAACTGGGATGATGATGCTGATATGATGGACCAGTTAATGCTTAATTATATCCAGAAGCCAGCCAGCTATAATCTGCATGAGATGATCAGTCCTGAAAAATGGGATTTTGCTAAATTATTGCTCACCACCACGATTGAGAAGAAAGAATATTGTGCCGAACTCATCAAACCCAAACTGAAGAACTGGGATGCTGAGCGGATTGCTGTATTGGATATGATCCTGATGCGCATGGGTGTTTGTGAACTCATGTATTTTGAAACCATTCCCACCAAAGTAACCATTAATGAATATATTGACCTTGCCAAGGATTACAGTACACCCCAAAGCGGCCAGTTTGTAAATGGTATCCTCGACAGCATTCATAAAGAAATGTTGGAGGGTGGCAAGATCCAGAAAATTGATTTTAAGAACAAGAACAAAGCATAATTCTCTAACACTTACCTTTACAGCCGTTGATAAAACAACTGTAACTGATCATTAAAATAAAAACTAATCGTAATGTTTAATTTGAATTCCGTTTTATTACAAGCCGGCGCAGGTGGCGGTGGTATGGTACAATTGGTATTGATGGGTGGTATCATCCTGGTATTCTGGTTGTTTATGATCCGACCGCAGGCTAAAAAAGCAAAAGAACAGAAGAAATTTGTTGAGAACATGCAGAAAGGTGATAAGGTGGTAACCATTGCCGGTATCCATGGAACTATTAACAAGATCAATGAAGATGCGACTATCCAGTTAGAAGTTAGTCCGGGCAGTTACCTGAAAATTGAAAAATCTTCTATCAGCATGGAATGGACTTTGGCTATCAATAAAGTGGCTGTTGAGAAGAAGTAATAAATCGTGAGTAGTAAGCTAATTATATCCGCCGGGTGATCGTATCACCCGGTTTTTTATGGATAGTGCTGAATAAACTGCCGAGAAATAATACCTTTCCTATTCAATCTTAATCCATTATTGTGTTAAAAATCGGCCTCACAGGTGGTATTGGAAGTGGCAAAACAACCGTGGCCAACATTTTTAAAGTGTTGGGGATACCTGTATTTGATGCGGATACAGAAGCCAAAAGAGTGATGGAAACCGATCCGGGCCTTCAAAAAGCCATCATAGAAAGATTCGGAGCAGCAGTGTATGCTGAAGGCCGGTTAGACCGCAAATACCTTTCCGCAATCGTATTTAATGACCCCCTCCAGCTAGAAATATTAAATGCATTGGTGCACCCTTTTGCCATTGCTGCCGCTGAAATTTGGGCATGTGAGCAACAATCTCCTTATGTAATAAAAGAAGCAGCGCTGTTTTTCGAAACCGGCTCAGCTATTGGGTTTGATTATATGGTCGGGGTATTTTCACCGCAACATACCAGGATCAGGCGGGTGATGGACAGGGATCAATTAACCCGGGAAGAAGTGCAGGCAAGAATGGGGCGACAGATACAGGAAGAGATCAAAATGCGCTTATGCGATTTTGTAATTACGAATGATGACCAGCAGCTATTGATCCCGCAGGTATTAAAACTGCATGAACAATTTTTGAAAGACGGAAAAGAGAATGCACATGTATAAAGTAAACGTACTACAGAAATTTGACCAGGTAACCGCCCCTTGGACACCAAAAATTGTAGGCGAATTAAATGGGCAGCATGTAAAACTTGTAAAATTTGAAGGACCTTTTACCTGGCACCACCACGAAAAAGAAGACGAATTGTTTTATGTAGTAAAAGGTTCTTTTGTAATGGAGCTGCGCGATAAAAATATTGAACTTACGGAAGGTGATTTTCTAATAGTGCCAAAAGGGGTGGAGCACCGCCCAAACGCGGAAAATGAAGTGTGGGTAATGTTATTTGAACCTGCCAGTACGTTAAATACAGGCAATACCGAAAACGCATTTACCAAAAAAAAACTTGAAAAGATATGATTGCCAAAACACCAATACCGCCTTATTATGCAGTGATCTTTACTTCAGAAAGAACGGATAGTAATGAGGGCTATCAACAAACAGCCAACCGCATGGTAGAACTGGCGCAACAACAACCAGGTTACCTCGGACAGGAATCGGCCCATGAAGTGGTAGGCATTACCATTTCTTATTGGGACAGCCTGGAAGCCATTAAGAATTGGAAAAAAAATACGGAGCATTTAACTGCGCAAACAATGGGCAGGCAGGAATGGTATTCAACTTATAAAACCCGAATATGTAAAGTAGAAAGAGATTACGATTTTCATAAATAGCCTCCCTATTTAAGATGAATTCTATTCTAAATAAGCTAAATTCTATTCTTTCAATAGGTTCAACAACAAATTGTTTGTTTTCAGCAAAATAAGCCTGGCATGAAAAAGATTCGCAACTGGTCATTATTTCTCCTTTCCTTGGTTGTGATTTTAGGGGGGCTATATGCGTTTTTGTTTGACTGGGTGGTTCCCAAAACAGCTTCTTTAACCATACCCCGGAAATGGCAGCTGATCCCGTTACGCGAAACAAAAAATATTGTGCAGGATTATCTGGGAGAGCCGGTTTCCAGAGAAAAAACATTCGATTCAACCCGTGAAGAATGGGCGAATGGGAGCAAAGGCAAAATGTATTACCTGCACGTTTATTATTCGATGGATACTATTGCAATTAGCTATACGATCCATTATGAGTATAAGAATTGGCTGTTGGCCAGAAATTATTTGCTTGATAGTGTTACCATAAGGTGAAGAGTTAGTAGTGAGTGGTGAGTAAATCCTTTGCCAATCGACCAACTCACATCTCACTATTTCACGATCCGGTAACACCATCTTTTCAATTTCCCTTCAAAATCAAATGGCGTAGTAGCTTTGGTAATGTCTTTGATTTCTGAAGCTCGTATTTGATCATTCTCCAAAATAAACTTCGAAAAATTAGTACTGAAATAAATGATGCCGCCTTTACTCGTTGCTGCAAGCGTATCATTCAAAAGTTCTACATGGTCGCGCTGGATATCGAGAAAGTCTTTCATCCGTTTACTGTTGCTGAACGTGGGTGGGTCAATAATTACCAGGTCGAAACTTTCCGGAACAAGGGTTTTTAAATACTGTTTTACATCTGCATGATCGAACCGGTACCTTTCCTTATCTTTTAAAAGATTGATCACAAAATTATCTTCGGCCCAGTTCAGGTAGGTTTTAGAAAGATCCACCGACGTAACCGTACTTGCCCCACCGGCAGCGGCGTATACTGAAAAGGAACCGGTATAACAGAAAAGATTAAGCACCCGTTTATACTCACAAAATTTTTTCACCATTTGCCGGGTGATGCGGTGATCGAGAAACAGCCCTGTATCCAGGTAATCTGAAAGGTTCACTAAAAATTTCAAGTCATTTTCAATCACTGTAAAGAATTCCTGTTTGGTATCTATTTTCTCATATTGCCCTTCCCGGTGCGACATCCGTTTCCGTTGCCTCACATACATCATATCTGTTGTAACAGCCGTTATCTCACTGATAACAGAAAGGCACTCATCCAGCCAAACCTCATGCTCTTCATCCGTCATACCATGCCTGCGCAGGTATTCGGCCAGGTAAATTTTATCTTCATACAATTCAATACAGAAAGGGAATTC
>JANXUL010000290.1 GCA_025356235.1 Bacteroidota bacterium | reverse complement strand
TTAAATCCGTTGAATACATTGTTCTTTTAGTTTAGTCACTTATAGAACGTTTTTTTGACGGTTAACTTTTGCCCTTTATTTCTTTTTTATTTATATTTTTAAACAGGCTCTAATATTCAGAAAATAAAAAAGCTTTGTAGGGATTAATTCTTGCCCTACAAAGCTTGTGTAGTGGTTAGCTACCTGGTTTTCATGGATCATGATCAGTTTATGCTGGATTAGCTGACCGACCTTCAAAGTCTTTACTGAGGATATTCGGATTACTCACATTAGATCTTTTCGTACGGCTACTTCATAGTATCAATGTGATAGATAAAGTAATATCATTTTAGCAGATAATTGAATAGCAGATTCTGTTAATTTCGGGTAGAACTAAAGGTTTTGCATGTAAAGCCCATACTACACTTTTGTTACAAGTATTAACTATTTACCGCTTTATCAAGGGCTGCCCGCACCTGTTTGAGAAACGGAGGAACAATCACAAATGGGTCGCCGGCACTCAAGGTTTCAATAGGCAAATATCCCCTGTAGGTGGAGGCATTGATGATGCGGAAAAGTTTTTCAAGATCCATGGCTTCCGCTTTGCCGTTGATCGTGAGCCTTTCCTTTACTTGCCAGTTTACCGCAAATGCTGCTGTTTTTTTAATTTCACTGTAGGGCTCTAACGTAACAAAACTTCCAGTATCCAAAACCAACCCAAACCAATCGCTGTTTATTTTTTTAATGAGCCTGATTGCCTGATCGGCTGTTTTAATAAAATCATTATGGTTTTGTACGGCTACAATAACGCCATGTTGTTTTCCAAAATCAACGCATGACTTAACATCTGCTGCTATCCATTCTGCCACTTCTTCCCAGTCATAATTAGCAGGCAAAGATTTTCCGGTAAATATCCGGATTACCGGTGCGCCGAGCTTGGCGGCTACCTCAATCCATTTCTTTACGAAAATGATTTCTGCTGCGCGCTTTGTTTTATCCGGCTCTGCAAATTCGTTACGGATACCTGTACCGCTTATTTCCACCCCCAGTTGATGTGCTTTTCTTTTCAAGTGATAGATGTACTCATCAGTAGGTATTTCCGGGTAACCGGGAAAATAATATCCCGTCATATCTATTGCATCGAAATTTTGCTTTGCACAAAATTCAAGTAAGTCATCCAGTGTTGTCTTTCCGTTTTTTAAAGGTTCATTAAACGAGTAGGCATTCAGACTTATTTTAAAACGGTTATTGTCGTTACGACCTGCAGGCTTTATTGGCGTTGCTTTTGCCAAAGAAAAATTCCCCATACCTGTCAATGCAGATGCGGTGATCAATGATTGCAGAAACTTCCTTCTTTCAAAAGATTTCATAAGCAGATATTAGGGGGTTCTTAATTATTGGGGAATGTTTTTATTACCGTAAACAAAATTTTCCATCACACGCATCGAATCAAGTGCATCAGCTGCTGAGCAGGGATTGCTACCATTGCCTAAAAAATATTGCACTACTTTTTCGATCATAGGTTGTTGGATATGAGCCGGTGGCTGAAAGAGTGTTGTTTTTTCCTCAATACCATTATAGATAGTTAACTCATGGCTAAAAATGGGAAAAGAAATTTTGCCTTTTGAACCGGTGATCTCGCACATATCTTCATACAGCCCTTCACCCACTGTATAACACCATTGTCCATTAAAAATAATATCACCTGGTAAACGCATAATGCCCGTAACCACATCTTCTGCTTCATATAATCCGGCTTGATTAGCGGCCATGCCATACATTTCCAAAGGAGCACCAAAAAAATACATCATCAAATCCAATTGGTGCGGGGCAAGGTCATAAAATAAACCGGCACCCGATATAGCAGGGTTTACACGCCAGTTTGTTTCTGTTTTGGCAATAAGGGAAGATTGGTCAGGCTGTAACATACTTAACCTGATTGTTCGTATTTCCCCAATTGCTTTTGTTTCCAGTAATTCTTTGATCTGTAAAAACTTGGGTAAGGACCGCCTGTAATGCGCCACACTTAGCTTTATACCCGTATTATTGGAAACTTCCATCATTCGTAAACAGGCGGCGGTATCGGTAGCCATGGGTTTTTCTACATACACCGGTTTGCCAGCATTCATGGATGCGATGGCATACGCCTCATGGTATTTGGGTGGGGTGGCAATATACACGGCATCCACATCCGGATCATTGATCAACTGCATGGCATCTGCATACCAAACGGGTATACTGTGCCGTTCCGCATAATCTTTTGCTTTGGCTGCATCGCGGCGCATAACAGCAACCAAAGATGATTGCGGCACTTTATTAAAAGCCGGCCCGCTTTTTACTTCTGTAACATTTCCACATCCGATAATGCCCCAACGTATGATAGCTGTAGTATTTGCCATTCTGTTCCTGTTATGCTTAATATTTTGCTTAAAGTTATTTAAACAGTGTAACCGTGCAAATTTTATATCTTCTTCAAGTACCAATAGATTTTTTATTTAGAAGCCGTATCCCTGCCCGAAAAAAAATCTGTAATCACACGAAGTTTCAATTTGGGTTCCCATGGATTCATTAACTACATCGTTTTCGTAAATTTATATAGCGGCACCTGTCCATTGATGGAGAAAAAAGACAAAATTCACAGTCAATACTTTCAGATAGATTGCATCTGAAGAAGGATTGTATTTGTCATATAAAAAAAACTACTCATGAGAAAATCGAGAAGGTCTTTCTTAAAAAATCTTGCCCAGGGTTCTGCTGTTATGGCTATCGGAGGAGTGGGTATGGGATTTAGTCCGAAAAGTTACCGTAAAATTATCGGTGCCAGTGACCGCATCAGAATGGGTGTAATTGGCACGAATGGCCGGGGTGAGGCGATGGCACCCATTTTTGCCAAACAGCCCAATACAGAAGTCATCTACGTTTGTGATGTAGATGAAAAAGCAAGACAAAAAGGTATTAATGCTGTTGTGAAAGCCGGAAAAGAGGCACCCAGGGGCGAAAACGATTTTCGTAAAGTATTACTCGATAAAGATCTAGATGCAGTATATATAGCCACGCCGGATCACTGGCATGCACCCGCTGCCATCATCTGCTGTGCTGCTGGAAAACATGTATATGTTGAGAAACCCCTCTCGCACAATCCACGTGAAGGTGAACTTGCTATTGCTGCTGCGAGAAAATATAACAGAGTTGTTCAAATGGGTGCCCAGCGCAGGTCATGGACCCTTCTTACAGAAGGTATCAATGAATTAAAAGCTGGTGCCATTGGTAAGGTACACCTTGCCAAATGCTGGTACACCAATTCGCGTAAATCTATCGGTATTGGCAAACCTGCTCCGGTACCTGCAGGGCTCGATTATGATCTTTGGCAGGGTCCGGCCCCGCGTATGCCTTACAAGGATAACCTGATCCATTATAACTGGCATTGGTTCTGGCATTGGGGAACAGGCGAAGCATTAAACAACGGTACGCATGAAGTAGATGTTGCCCGTTGGGGATTGGGTGTTGATTATCCGCTTTCGGTTAACTCGAGCGGTGGCAGGTACCATTTTACAGACGATTGGCAAACGCCCGATACGCAGGTGATTACCTTTAATTGCCCCGAAGCTACCCTGGTCTGGGAAGGCCGTAGTTGCCTGCCCTTTAAAGTGCAGGGCAAAGACAGGGGGGTAATGTTCTATGGAGAAAAAGGTGCGATGGAAACAGGTCATAACGGATACACCATTTTTGATGAGAAAGGGGCTATCGTAAAAGAAATCAAATCAAATGCTGTGATAGATGGACGGAATACAGCCAGTCCGAATGAAGGGTTGGATGCCGTTCACATTGCCAACTTTTTAGAAAGTATCCGCCTCAGTAAACGCCCGAACTGCGATGTGGAGATCGGTTATAAAAGTACGTTATGGGTTCAATTAGGAAATATTGCCCAGCGTATGGAACGTACGCTACATATTGATCAGACAAATGGCCATATAACGGGCGATAAGCAGGCAATGGAATTATGGGGTCGCAAGTATGAATCTGGATGGGAGCCTAAAGTATAAAAGCACATAATAGATATACATTATTTTACCATTTTAAATAATTAGCACATGTCTTCTCGTAGAAATTTCCTTCAAAAATCTGCTTTGGGTTTAGCAGGTTCGACCGTTATGCCTTTTTTAGGCAGGTCGGCATCATCGCAGCCTGATAGTTTACATGGAGCTACAGATGCATCACCCCTGGCTGTTGGTGTAGCGGGTTACACATTTGCGAAGTTTGATCTTGACCATTCAATCACTATGATGAAAAAAATAGGGGTGAGTAATCTTTCTTTGAAAGAAATTCATTTATCCTTGAACAGCAGTGATGAAAAGATAAAAATTGCCATGGATAAATTCAAGGAGGCAGGCATAAATGTGTACACGGTGGGTGTTATTTACATGCGCACAAAAGATGCGGTGGACCAGGCTTTTCAATATGCGAAGAAAGTAGGTGTAAACATGATTGTTGGCGTACCCACTTATGACCTGATTGATCATGCAGAAGAAATGGTAAAACAATACGATATTAAATTAGCGATCCATAACCATGGCCCTGAAGATGCCTTATATCCTGCACCCCAAGACGTTTATAACAGGATTAAAAACAGGGATCCAAGGGTAGGTATGTGTATAGATATTGGCCATGCCATCCGTGCCGGCTCAGCCCCCGAAAAAGCAGTCAGGGATTTTAAAGACAGGTTATTTGACCTGCATATTAAAGATGTAAATATTGCAGCAAAAGAAGGCAAGGCTATTGAAATAGGAAGGGGCGTAATTGATTTTCCTGCCTTGGTTACCTCACTGCGAAAGATCAAATACCAGGGTGTCTGCAGTATTGAATTTGAAAAAGATATGACCGATCCAATGGTAGGCATTGCAGAATCTATCGGATATTTTAAAGGGGTGGTGGCAGCAGCGAAATAAATCATGTATCTTGATTTCACTTATAAATCAAGATACATGAAAACACTCCCCCTTAAAAAAAACTTTCTGCGTTTCGGTGATGCTGCAAGCATGGTAAAACTGTTTTTTATGCTGCTGCTGATAACAGCTAAGCTGGCTGTTGCACAGACCTCTGATCCCATTATTGAAAAAATTATAAAAGAAGGTAACGGTAATTCGCAGTTGGAGAAACTGGCGCATGAATTATTCGATAAGATCGGGCCCCGACTGGTTGGCACACCACAAATGCAACAGGCCAATGATTGGGCTGTTGACAAGTATACAGGCTGGGGTATAACTGCCCGTAATGAAAAATGGGGTGAATGGAAAGGATGGGAAAGAGGCATTACGCATATTGATATGACTTCCCCACGTACAAAATCTCTTGAAGGAACACAACTTGCATGGTGCCCTTCCACAAAAGGAAAAACAATTTCTGCCGACCTGATTATCCTGCCGGATGTAGCAGATTCCATGGCATTCCAGCAATGGCTGCCCAATGTGAAAGGCAAATTTGTCATGATTTCCATGAACCAGCCCACCGGGAGGCCTGATTATAACTGGCAGGAGTTTGCTACCAAAGAATCGTTCGACAAAATGAAAAAAGACCGAACGGCACAAACAGAGGCCTGGGGCAAACGCATTAAAAAAACAGGCTTTTCTAACCGGATGCTTCCCATCATTTTAGAAAGAGCCGGTGCATTGGGTATTATCGGAAGTAACTGGTCGCAGGGCTTTGGGGTGGATAAGATATTTAATGCTTACACTAATAAAATTCCTACGGTTGATATTGCGTTAGAAGATTATAGTTTGTTGTACAGGTTAGTTGAGTCGGGCGATAATCCCCAAATCAGCATCCGTACCGATTCAAAAAATAATGGTACCGTTCCCACATTCAATACAATTGCAGAAATCAAAGGAACAGAAAAATCTTATGAGTATGTGATGCTCTCTGCACATTTTGATTCATGGGATGGAGGAACCGGGGCTACCGATAATGGAACCGGTTCACTGACCATGATGGAAGCAATGCGGATATTAAAGCTCGTATATCCAAATCCCAAAAGGACCATTCTCGTAGGTCATTGGGGCAGTGAGGAGCAGGGGTTAAACGGATCTCGTGCATTTGTAGAGGATCACCCGGAAATTGTAAGCAAACTACAGGCATTGTTTAACCAGGATAATGGAACAGGCCGTATTGTGAATCTTGGGGGACAAGGCTTTCTGCATGCGGGTGAGTTTTTAAGCCGTTGGCTAGCTGCTGCACCAAATAGCATGCGCGATTCTGTTAAAACAAGTTTTCCCGGTTCGCCCGGCGGTGGCGGATCAGATTTTGCATCCTTTGTTGCTGCAGATGCACCCGGTTTTTCTTTGGGTGCGCTAAATTGGTCGTATTTCAATTATACATGGCATACCAACCGCGATACGTACGATAAAGTGGTGTTTGATGACCTGCGAAATAATGCAATCCTGACTGCGATCCTTGTATATATGGCATCAGAAGATCCGGCAACACTACCTAGAGAGAAAAGCGTTTTACCAAATGACAAGACAGGTAAGCCAGGTGTATGGCCGATACCTGTAAAAGCGATACGTAAAGGACCGGTGGTTCCGACTAACTAAAACTAAAATGCCAAACGCTAAATGCTTAAATCTGAACGCAATCGTTTGGATTTAAGCATTTAGCGTGTTCTACTGAAATAAAGAAAGCTGCGTTTCGTGATGCCGGCGTTTGATGTTTTTTGGGGGGGAGGTATCTGTCGTTACACCATTATCGCTGATATGGTAAACAGCTGTTTCCTTGTAGCGTGATGCAACTACAATTTTTGTTTTTGCTGTATAGGGGCTGAATAGTGCTTCCACAAGTTCCGATGAATTATTGTTTTTTGATAAGTGTGCCAGGAGCAGATGGCTCATAAAAGCAGGTTTATGCATGGTAAACAATTCTAACGCCTGCCTATTGGATAAATGACCTTCACCACCACGGATACGTTTTTTAAGGTGATAAGGATATGAGCCTTTCTCAAGCATCTCTTCATCATAATTTGCTTCCAGAAAAATGGCATGGCATTGTTTAAAATAATGGGTTACGTGTTCACAGACAATTCCAATATCTGTAAAAACACCTACGGTTACAGAATTGCCGGTAATAATAAAACTATGTGGGTCACTGGCATCATGTTCTTTCGGGAATGCAACAATGGAAAGTGTGCCAACACTCACCGCCTTATGTGGTTCGAAAGAACGGATCAATTGTTTATCAAGCTGCAATCTTGCATTGCTATGCGTAGCAGCAGTGATATACACAGGTAATTGGTATTTCTTCGCTAATACCGAAATGCCGGTAATATGGTCGCCATGTTCATGCGATACAAAAATGGCTTTTACTTTTTCCATCGTTAGCCCAAGCCGTTTCAGGCGTTTTTCTGTTTCGCGACACGAAATCCCTACATCAACAAGAATAGCCTCATTATCATTGCCAATATAATAGCAATTGCCGTTACTGCCGGAGTTTAAGGAGGTAATATATAAAGACATAGCGTTGCGAAAGCAAGAATTATTTGTAAAAGTAAAGCAATACAGGGAAGTGCCTGTAAACAAATTATCTGTTTATTCATTTACTTCATAAGGTTGCAGTATATTAGTGTGTATATAGTTATTGGATTTTCACCCTTTTCAGTTAATCATATTTCCCCGGTGATACCAAAATATAAAAAGAATACAATATGAAAAAAAAATGGCTTGTTATTTCATTGATATTTATTTGTGCTTTTTCATCAGCACAAACAACGAAGAAAGATGCCCATCCCCATCCCCATCCCCAAACTGTTACTGTATACACTACTGCAGAAAAAACGGATTTGCGTTTATCTGAAAACGGGAAACTCACTTTCAAAACCTATCCGCAGCCATTTGAAAACGAACCCTGTGTATTTGTGAATCCATCAAGTATGTTTCAGTCATTTATGGGAATAGGAGGTGCGTTAACGGATGCTTCGGCAGAAACTTTTGCCAAACTGCCTAAAGCGCAACAGCAGGAATTGCTGACGGCGTATTTTGATCCGGCTAAAGGCATCGGTTATTCACTGGCAAGGACCAATATACATAGCTGCGACTTTTCGAGCGACAGCTATACGTATGTAAACGAAAATGATATGGCCCTGAATTCTTTTAGTGTAGCACACGATGAAAAATACAGGATACCTTTTATCAAACAGGCAATAGCAGCAGCGGGTGGTAAGCTTCGCTTATTTGTAAGCCCCTGGAGCCCGCCTGCATGGATGAAGGATAACAATAACCTGGCGCAGGGTGGCAAACTAAAACCAGCATACAGCCAGGCATGGGCTAACTATTATGTAAAATTTATAAAAACGTATGAAGCCAAAGGGATGCCCGTATGGGGGCTTTCTGTACAAAATGAGCCCATGGCCAAGCAGCGGTGGGAATCATGTATTTATACTGCAGAAGAAGAACGTGATTTCATAAAAAATTACCTCGGGCCAACTTTGCAAAAACAAGGGTTGGGTAATAAAAAATTA
>JANXUL010000258.1 GCA_025356235.1 Bacteroidota bacterium | reverse complement strand
GTCTTATACACAGTGTACTGGCATCGGCAAAAGTTAAACGGATAGTTATGCAAATAATGGGACGGAGGTACAAGTATTACAGACTCATCTACTCACTAATTGCAACGGTTACCTTAATCATACTTGTGCATTATCATTTTTTATGTGTTGATACGATTTTATGGAGGCCGGGTGGGTTCGAAAAAATCATCGCTACACTGTGTATCCTCTCAGGCTCTGCTATCATGGCAATCTGCACATGGAAATATTTTCTTGACCTGAGTGGTGTGGGCGTTTTACTGGGAATAGAAAACCCCATTGGTTTACAGGAAACAGGTATGCATGCTTATGTTAGGCATCCTTTGTATTCGGGTACTATACTTTTTGTGTGGGGTATATTTTTAGGATATCCTTATTGGAATAACCTGATCAGTTGTATTTGTCTCACCCTGTACACTGTGATAGGAATGTATTTTGAGGAGAAGAAGTTGGTGATTGAATATGGAGAAGCTTATCAAAATTACCAGGCGAAGGTGCCCACATTGATGCCGGTTATTTTTTGGAAAAAATAGAATGCTCACTGCAATATAGCTTTTGGAAAGTTTTAAACTCTGGAACTAATCTCAATGGTACTACTAACTTATCGCGTGATACTTGGGTGGTTGAGTAGTTAATAGATGCTCTTTCACGCTTTTGTGGAATAAGCACTTCGAATTGCCAGGGTTAGCCTTCGAACAACTCAGTGACTGATGGCGTGGCAAGTCGGGCATTTAGCTCTCAAGTTGAGTGGAAGACCCAACTGGGAACACGCCCATTTCTTTTCAGCAGGGTGGGATGCAGAAATGCATAAAGTACAGCTTGCGGAAAATAAAAAAATGCCACCCCGTTTAAACCAAAGCGACATTTTGAATGAAGAAGACAGGTTTTAATTGTTCATCATTTGTCGTGTTATGAAATTTTACTGAGTCTGCTTTCAACAAACGGAATAGATGCACCCCCTAATGTAAGCAGGCCAATATTAATATAATCCGCTATGCTCGATCCCGAAAAACCCCATGTCGCCATATAACCTAATATAACAGGAAGAGCACCAACGAACAAGCCAACAATAATTTTTGTTGTCGCTGATCTTTTTTCATCGGGAATAAAAAACAGGATCAGGTAATAAAGAAGAAACGTAATGAAAAGAAACAGCATGGAAAATGTCAGGAATGACAAATAAGAATTTTGATAACCATCCCTTAGCGTCTTCGGAATCGATTCTATTCTGATGAGAATACCCATAGTGATAACCCACATCAGCAATGATGTCAATATTGATAGCAATAAATAGCTAAAAATTATAGTTACAGTGCTTCTTTTAGTTGTGTTTTTATCTAGTAACATCCTAGCATGTGTTTAAGTTGAGTAAATGTGATTTGGCCGCGCAGATACTTGTCAACATTCCGCCAGTTAGGTCGTGCGATCACCGGCTTCTGCTTTACGGCTTGACCGCCATGACTTTTGATATAAGCTACCATCATATCCTGGATATTTCCCCATAATTTATCCGCGGCGTTAAATCCTGTTCCAAGCGTGTTAAGAAGGCTGAATACCCAGTTGGCAGTCCGGTCAACACCCATGGTATAAAATGTATAGCCTCCACTCGGGTTCTGAAATATACCAAATTCCCGATTACCGGAAACAGGGTGAAAACCATCGTAAGGAGATTTGACAGTCGAAAAAGTAAATCTGGCCTTGTATGGACTAGTTGAGCGATAATAATCAGACAGTATCACTGTTCCATCGTTAGCCATATGAATATGAACGAGCGAGCCTAAAGAAGCCTCAAAGGAAGAATTATAAAGAGACGTTTCATCTACATTGCCATACACGTAAGGAGCGAAGGTGACGCTTGAAACGTTTGGATCAATAAAGGTATTTGTATTCTTCCTGAAGAATTCGAGAAGATCTGCACCCGTCATACCGGTTGGTAATGCGGAAATCAGCACAGGGAAATAATCGCAATTCACTGCACCGCCGGTTGCGTTCTCAAGATTCTGGACATTGAAAATGCTGAATGAAGGCGATGAAGGTGGTGTATTGGCCAAACCCTCCATTCTGGAAACCATGCCAGGCGGCACAAGACGCTGTGCAACAGGCTTAAACATCAGTCCATAACCGCCATTGCCATTGTCGTCAAGCGGCATGATATTAAGTTCTGGACAAGGGAGGGGAGTCATGGGGTCAATAGCGGCCAGATCCTGAAGGGCGTTTTTGCGGAATTCGTAATAGCCATCGCCATCAGTAGCTTCCCAGGATTCAGGCGCCCTGTCTTCATCGCCATAGGGATTGGGTGCATAGGTTCCACCTCCATTCGATATGACAATGCCGGATAAATTTACCTCAGAGGAGTATTCGTCCATGTTGTACCACTCTGTATTGCATTCTCCATCAACGTGCATCAATGGCGGATGCTCCTGGGTATAGGTGTCCCAGTAGGCATTCGGATCAACGATCCAGCTACCTCCTGTACACACTTCTATGCCGAGCATATAGTTTATTGTTGGCTTATCGGTACTGTTGTTGTTTTGATCGGCGAAGCTGAAAAGTCCTACTGTATCGCGGCCACCAGACAACGATAGGGCGAGGTCCTTATCGGCAATCCTGAAAGTCGGCGTCTTGAAAATCCCGTAATCGAATGCCATAAAACGCATGGCGATAGATCTGGCAGTTGGTCTGTTGCCGTCTTTCGTATATCCTGTGGATTCAAAATCTTTCGCGGTGAACAATTTAATCGGCATCGAGTCTGAAAGGTGTACTGCGAGAAAAGCGTTCACCCGTTTGGCACTGTTATAGACAAATGGGATCAATACGGTGGTGTCCTGGCCATTTCCGGCGTTTGCCATGTGCCTGGTATTGTTTACAGCAACAATTTCACCAACAGAGGACCTCGACAGAGGTGCAGAGAGCTTCACTTCTGCAAAAGCCCATTGCGGATTTCCTGAAAGAGCGGTCAATTTTTCAATAAAGGGATGCGCCGTTTCTTTTTTTCGCAAAGCATCGGTGATCCTTACAAGCACCGGATCTGCATTAGCCGGCAATGAAAGAAAAGCATTGATGGTTGGATTGTCTGGTGGCGGTTTGACTAGGTGTTCCGTTTTACGACAGGCATAGCCCAAAACGACAAGCATGAACAATCCGATAAGGAGTTTGGGAAACTTCATTATGTATCAATTTATTTTGGTTAATGGAAAAACGGCTATACAGGTAACCTGTAGAAAATTGGGGTAATATAAGGGGGATAATATTGGCATTGGATTGACTGGGATTGTTACAATAGATCAGTTGGATCATTGATCAACTTAGTTTCCGATTATGAAACTATACAAAACAAGTAACCCCCGGCACCGTTAAAACACCCATTCTTTTGAAAGAATGCTATTATTTCACGGATATGGCTAATAAGTTTGTGAATGACTAAAAGTCAGGAACTTTACAAAAGTTGCTATCCCGCCCAACCTTCCCTATCCAAACTTCTGAACTGTATCGCCTCTGCCAGATGTTCCGGCTTAATATCCTCACTTCCTGCCAGATCCGCTATAGTGCGGCTCACTTTTAATATCCGGTCATAAGCACGGGCACTGAGGTTTAATTTTTCCATCGCTTTCTTTAATAAATTTTCACCAATACTGCCAATCAAACATATTTCACGCAATTGTTTGCTACTCATTTGCGCATTGGCATAAATACCAGCATGTTCTTTGTAACGTTCGGCTTGTATTTCTATTGCCATAATTACTCTTTCACGGATAACAGAAGACTCTTCTCCTTTCTGCTGACTGCTTAATTCACTGAAAGCAACAGGTGTCACTTCTACATGCAAATCAATCCTGTCTAATAATGGGCCTGATACTTTATTTAAATATTTCTGTACGGCTCCGGGTGGGCAGGTACATGCTTTATCTGGATGATTGTAATAGCCGCAGGCGCAAGGGTTCATAGAAGCGATCAACATAAAATTGGCAGGAAAATCGAGTGCCATTTTAGCGCGTGAAATGGTTACCCTTCTCTCTTCCATCGGTTGCCGCATTACTTCCAATACGGTTCTCTTGAATTCAGGTAACTCATCTAAAAATAAAACACCATTATGTGCCAATGAAATTTCACCCGGCTGCGGGGTACTTCCGCCACCTACCAATGCCACATCGGAAATAGTATGATGCGGTGAGCGAAAGGGACGTTTATTGATTAATGCACTGTGCTCCGGCAACTTCCCCGCCACACTATGTATCTTGGTTGTTTCCAGTGCTTCCTGTAAGCTAAGCGGCGGGAGTATGGTAGGTAAACGTTTGGCCAGCATGGTTTTTCCGGCACCAGGCGGGCCGATCAATATGGCATTATGACCACCGGCAGCGGCAATCTCCATCGCTCTTTTTATATTTTCCTGACCTTTTACTTCGCTGAAATCAATATCAAAAGAATATTGGTCGCTGAAGAATTCTTCTCGTGTATTTACAATAACGGGTTGTAAACTATCAGCGTCTTTAAAAAAGCCAACCACTTCATGTAAATGCCCTACACCATATACTTCGAGGTTACTTACCATACCGGCCTCTCTTGCATTAGCCAGTGGTACAATCAATCCTTTAAAACCTTCTTTGCGCGCCTGTATGGCAATAGGTAAAGCACCTTTAATGGATTGTACCGTGCCATCTAAACTCAATTCACCCATGATCACATAATCTTTTAACCGTTCAGGTTCTGCTAATTGTTCACTAGCACCGAGTATGCCTATGGCGATGGGCAGATCAAAAGCCGATCCGGTTTTACGGATATCAGCTGGTGCCAGGTTCACGACTAATTTCGTGCGCGGCATGTAATAATTATTGGTCTTGATGGCACTTTCTGTGCGTTCTAAACTTTCACGTATGGCATTATCAGGCAAACCAACGATGGTGTATTTCTGTCCCATGCTAACATTCACTTCAATGGTGATATTGATGGCCTCAACACCATATACGGCACTGCCGAAAGTTTTTACAAGCATACCCAACTGTTTTATAAACACATAGATGCCGTTGTTATTGCTGAATAACTACCGTCACCAATAAAAATAGAAAGGTACTTGTATGTGGGAAACGAGAATAGCGTATTTATACCTAATCCTAATTTTTGAAAAAAAAGTGGTTTAAAAATTAATTCCACTGAATGGCAAAATAGAGGCAGGGAGTTTTACCGATATTGGTAAGGTTGTGTAATACCATGGAGTTGAGTAAAACAACATCACCGGCATTTGCTTTTTGATGATCTGTACCTATCTGCATTTCTGCATTACCATCCAGCATGAGTATGATCTCTTCATTGACATGGGTATGTGGGTCGTGACTTTTAAAACCTTCATTAAGTTGGGTTACATGAATATCAAAACGGTTAAACATGGTTGTTTGCCTGTCGAAGAACTGACGTGTGCCACCTTTGTCAGTAGGTTTGAAAAAAATGTCTTTCCAGTTGATCATAAAAGAACCACCTGCTTTTTTGCCCCGCTCGGCATCGGGCAGTTTGATAGACCGATAAGTCATTTCATAAAACTGCGCATCGGTTGGCCCGGTATTCTCAATACGTATATTATCTCCCGGAAGTACACATATCACAGAGCCACGATCTAAAATGGCGGAACTATCTCTCAGGGTTATTTTCACTGGCCCGTTTTTAATGATGAAAAACCGCTCAAGGGGGAATTTACTGCTGTAGGTTGACATCTTCCCTTTAAACAAAGTAATGGCGGTTATCATATGCTCCGCAAGTATGGAACCTGATCCATTAAAAATAAATTTTGTAGTTCCCTCTCCATCGGAAACGGAACCCGCCTTATCCAGGCTATATACTTTTGCAATAAGGGGAAGTGGCTGTTTCTGTAAAAAAGCGCCGGCACAAAAGAAAAAACTCAGTAAGGAAATGATCAGTTTCATAATATTATTTTTTAAACATTGTTGTATTCGGATGAAAGATTTTCCATGAATGCCAGAATTCTTGATAGGCCTGTGGGTGTAATAGCTGGCCGCCTTTTAGCTGACCCTCAATACAAATCCCGCTTATTCTCCAGGTTGAATGTGTTTTAGTATCTTCCATCAGGTCTTTAGAACTACCGGGTATAAATTGTATTGCCTCACCGTTAAAGGTCCTGTTTAATGCATAGAAAGTTTTCCCGTTAGGCTCAATGGTTAGCATCAGTGGCGTGCCATCTAATGAGTCTTCAATCATTTTTTCTTTTAGCAAGTCATTCCAATCGTACGCCCTGCTTTTACCTCGAATACTGATACCTACAACCCATGATTTCGGGTTCCATGACAAGGAATCGCGGCGTTCTAATTTGCCCTTAAGGGTGCCCTCATCATAACCTTTCAGATCGGCGTATTGTTTTTTATAATTACTGTCGGCCTGTAATATTTTTGAATAGGGATACAAAGCCAGCCAATCACCCAAACGCATTTGTGCGGATGGGAGCTCAGCTAACTGGCTACCCTTTAGTTTGCCGGCAACGGCAATGCCTGTAGCCTGTTGCCACCAGCTTTTTGTGCTTGAATCTTCAAACATGGCATTGAAATGATCCATGCCTACCAAACGAAAATGCTCTGGAAAACTGCCAACATAGGAACTAAACACTCGGCCCGTGCGGCACACCGTGCAATAAGTAACAATAATGGGTACTTTGCTGAAAGAGTCCTGAACCTGGTGATGATAGCCAATAATCTCAATGGGATAGGCCCTGGCTTCGTTATTTGCGGCAATACCGATAATTAATTTGTTGCGGTTGGTTGTATCGTCAGCCGCGTAGGCAAATAGTATTTGTTTGGGCTGATGAAACATTTTGTCGGCAAGAAAACGAAAATTGAACAGATAAATAAGGACCCCGTAACCCAGCACTACCAGTACTAATATTATTTTTTGCCAAAGCTTTCCTTTGGTAATAAAATGCATGAACGGACCAACGGTAATAATAATGCCAATTATACGAAGCCACCAGATATTATTGTGCAGAAAATATGCAAACCCAATGGAATTGAACTGCTGGCTACCCGGAAACGGCATAATGAAATACACTTTCAGAATTTCCAGCAAGAGTAAAAATAATAGGCCTAAAATGAGCCACAGTGATTTTTTCATAAGCATCCTGTCGTTAGATACATCAAGATAATTATAATTTTTCTAAAAGTGCTACCACGCCCTCTTTTCGTAATATCAGGTAACCCAGCCTGTCATTGCTGATACCTTCTTTTAATTGATAACTGAACAACAACTGATCGTCTTCTACAGAAGTTTCAAAATAGTGGAACTGGATATTGCTGTATTTTCTCAGGTCTTCTCCAATTTCGTAAAGATGTGTTGATAATACGAACAAAGCATTCTGCATTTTTCGTAAGCCTTCAATCACTGTAATGCTGCATTTAACGGCATCCTGCTGGTTAGTGCCTTTGAACAGTTCATCAATTAATATCAGCCAGTTCTTACCATCGCTTATTTTTTCAATGGTATTTTTTATCCGTTGTACTTCGTTGAAGAAAAAACTTTCTCCTTTCACAATATTATCCACTACCTGGATATTACTCAGCAGCCCGTCAAAATAACTCATCTCCATTTCCGCAGCAGGCACTCCCATGCCTAAATGTGCAAGGTAAACGGAGATACCTACTGCTTTAATAAAAGTGCTTTTGCCAGCCATATTGGCACCGGTAAGAAAAAGAAAATTCCTGTTTACAGAAAGTTCAATATCATACGAAACGGGTATTTCGAGTAATAAATGGTGCAGGCCTTTTGCCTTAATATGCGGCTCTTTTATTTCTTTAATCGAGGGGAAGCAAAAAGAATATTTTTTACAGGACAATGCGAGGCTCATATAAGCATCCAGCCTGCTGTAAATATCTATCAGCTCAAAAGCTGCATTTTTAAAATTATACAAAATAAAGCCGCCATAGGTTAAAACATCTACAGACGTTAATGCTTTTTTATCTTCCTGTATCAGATCTTGTATCATGGGTTTACTGAGCAGCATATTCATGCGTGATATCCAGGTAGCTAATTGCCTGCTGAGCGGTTTTTCATGTAAAATATCTACGATCTGTTGCAGCCCTTTTGTAAAATCATAAGCATGTTCTACCGAGTATCGGATTAATGAAAAATCATGTTTATTAATGAATTTATAAGTAAAAGCATTGAATACGTTGGGTTGCTTGGGAAAACTGTTAATGGGGTATTCGTAATATTTTTCAATCATCATAATCGTTCCGTTGGTAACGGTAACGGGCCATTGCGCTGATATCTCCATAAGCTGTTGCAGCGTTTGCTGGGTATCGAAAATATCTTTAATGTCATCCAAAGGCCTGCCCAGTATCTGCCGGAGGTATTCTCTGCCACCATTTGTCTGGGTATAGTTAAGGTGATGAAAAACAGATTGCTCTTCTTCATTGTGAAAAATTGAAAGGTCGGCGAGGGTGGTCTTGTCTACCTGCATTCGTGTTGGTTTGTAGTTTGTGTCTGTGGTTTAGGTTTGAAGTTAGGTAGTTGTGAATGATTTTTACAACTACAGACAGCAAACCACAGACTACAAACTTTTTTATCTGTCAAAACGCATCCGCATTCCCATCTGTGATTCATCAAACACCCCATTTCCATAAACCGGGTGGCCATTTATAAATGTATGGGAGATGGTGGCCGGCGAAGAAAACCCTTCCAATGGGCTCCAACCGCATTTATAAAGTATGTTTTTCTTGGAGATAAGGGTTGGCTTGTTCATGTTCACTAATACCAGATCGGCATAATAGCCTTCCCTGATAAACCCCCGTTCTTTTATATGGAAACAGGTGGCTACGGCATGACTCATCTTTTCTACCACTTTCTCCAAACTGATCCTGCCTTCGTTTACATACTGCAGCATTAATAGTAAAGAATGCTGCACAAGTGGCAATCCGGCATGGGCATATTCATAGTCTTCCTGTTTTTCTTCCCAGGTATGTGGGGCGTGATCGGTGGCAATTACATCGAGCCTGTCATCCAGTAATGCCTGCCATAATGCTTCGCGGTTATGAGGTGCTTTAATGGCGGGGTTACATTTTATCTGGTTACCTAATTGGGCATAATCATCACTGGTAAAATGTAAATGATGCACACATACTTCAGCCGTTATACGTTTTTCGGCCAGCGGAATCATATTGGTGAACAATTGTAATTCTTTTTCGGTACTGATATGCAGGATGTGTAAACGGCTATTATATTTTTTAGCATACTGTATGGCCCTGAAGGAAGATTCGAAACAGGCCTCCTCATTACGTATGATGGGATGATCAGATATTTCTAATTTACCTTTACTGTTTTTCAGGCTTTGGAGGTTGGCTTTAATAATGGCTTCATCTTCGCAGTGTGTGGCAATGAGTAATTCGCTGCCGGCAAATACTTTATCCAGCATCAGGGGGTTGTCTACCAGTAAATTTCCGGTAGAGGAGCCCATGAATATTTTTATACCACAGACATCTTTTTTTTTATCGTTGGTCCGTAATATTTCTTCAATATTATTGTTTGAAGTGCCCATAAAGAAAGAATAGTTTGCCAGCGAGGTTTTCCGGGCAATCTCGTATTTGTCTTCCAGTAAATTATGTGTAAATGCCGGCGGGTTGGTATTGGGCATTTCCATAAAACAGGTTACCCCACCTGCCACTGCCGCTTTTGCTTCGGTGTAAATAGTAGCTTTATGCGTTAAGCCCGGTTCGCGAAAATGTACCTGGTCATCAATGGCACCGGGGAGTAAAAATTGGTTTTTGCCACTGACTTCAATACTCGCTTCTTTTGTACTGATGGCATCAGCGATTTTTTCAATCCGCCCCTTTTTTAACAGTACATCACCATATATCCTTTGTCCTTCATTAATAATACAGGTATCCTTAATTACATACTGTTTCATAGCCTGAAAATTTAGGTAATGCTTTGTTAGTGATGCAATTTATTAAATCCACAGTAAGAATGGGCGGAAAGCTAAAGATTGGGTAATAGGGAGTTGTGAATGGTGAGTAGTCAGTGTTAAGAAAGATAATTATAAACGGATAAGGAAATATTCGCTATTTCCTACTCACTACTCACCATTCACAAATTCCCCCCTAATCTTCAAAATGGAGCGAAAACACCACCATTCGTGAAAGTATTTTATCAATTACGTTGGAATACTTCAGATTTGGATCGAGCTGATGGATATTGGATAGGCCGTTACTGATTTTTATTTCCGGTGAAATGGTTACAAACGGAAGGTAAAAATTAAAACCCATGCCTATTTCAAAACCAAAATCGCTGCGTTTGAGTTTGATGATATCGTCTACGTTCCTGGCAGAAGAATTACTCGACAGGTCGGTATCAAACTTAATCCCACCCAATAAATAGGTCCTGAAATTACCTATCCTGTCTGAGTTGAATTTGATCTGTATAGGAAGACTTACCAAGGTGGAAGGCAATATCTGGTTTTGAAAACTGGCTTCACCTGGTTTTGTTTTACTTAATGTGTATGAGATAAATTTTGCGCCACCGATAATTAGTTGTGGGTTCACCCGGATCTGAAAATGATTGGTGAGGCGCGCAGTAGCCATCAGACCCATAGCAATACCCCCACTGGAGCCCGGTTCGGCTGAAAGTATACTGTCATTCTGTAAAAAAAGTGCTGATTTAGACAGGTGCAGATAAGAGTAATTATAACCTAAGGTCAGGCCAAAATAATAAACCAGATCGTCGTGGTTACGACGATAAATCTCCTTCTGTGCAACAACTTGTGAGGCACAGACAAGGATGATAATGATTGGCAGGACTACTTGCTTCCGCAGTAAATAGTGCATATTCCGAAACTAAGCTTTTTCAAATAAGTTTGGGTAAATCCTGCTTCATGCACAATGGTTAAGAAAGTTTTTCCTTCGGGGAAGGCTTGAACACTATCGTTCAGGTATTGGTAAGCATCTTTGTTTTTAGCGAATAATTTTCCGATGGCGGGGGTTATCACATTCATATAAAAATGAAAAATACCCGATAAAAACCGGTTATTTGATTTTGAAAACTCCAGCACCACCAATTTCCCGCCGGGGCGCAGCACACGAAACATTTCCTGTAAGCCCTTATCAAGGTTTTGAAAATTACGTACCCCAAAGGCAACGGTTACAGCATCAAAGATATTGTCTTCAAACCTGATTACTTCACTATCGCCACTTTGTAATACAATATGGTTGGCAAGCCCCAGTTTGTCTATTTTTTTTCTACCCAGTTCCAACATGCCTCCAGAAATATCTATGCCCGTTATTTTTTCAGGGTGTAGCATATGGTAAGTCATAATGGCCATATCACCTGTACCTGTCGCTACATCTAATATTTTTTTAGGTGCAGTTGCTGTTAACTGGCTAATTGCCTTTTTGCGCCACCATATATCTATTCCCGCACTTAAAAAACGGTTCAGGAAATCGTAACGGTAAGCGATGCTGTTAAACATATTGGCCACCTGCTCTTTTTTGTTTAATCCGCTATGTTGGTAAGGCATCACCTCATCATGTGCAAATTTTGCCATAGGCTGCGAAGATATTGATTTTCCACTGCCGTGTTTTCGTGATAACTGCTTTTTAGGTTCAACAGAGGTTAATATTTCGCAAAAATTATTTGATTCTGCACTTTCTTTTCTGTTTCAGAAGGGTTTCGGCGTATTATCTTCGTTGTGAATGAGAGCGGTTATTTATAAATCAACTGGTTCCTGGTATGTGGCGAAGGCCACAGACGGGAAACTATATAATGCACGTATTAAAGGTATTTTTAAAATAGATGAGATCACGTCTACCAATCCACTTGCGGTAGGGGATGAAGTGGAGATGGAAATAGAAGACATTCAGGAAGAATCGGCTATGATACATGAAATTTATGACCGGCGAAATTATGTGGCCCGTGTATCGCCGCATAATAAAAGACAGCATCATATTATCGCATCCAATCTCGACCAGAGTATTTTATTTGCCACACTAAAAGAGCCGAAGACTTCACAGGGTTTTATGGACAGGTTCCTGATTTCCTGCGAATCGTATCATATTCCGGCTATCATTGTTTTTAATAAATCTGATCTCTATCGAAAAAAAGAACTGGAAAGATTCTCTTTGCTGAAAGATATTTATGAAGCGATTGGTTATAAAGTAGTATTGGTTAGTGTACAAAATAATGAAGGGGTAGATGAGGTTAAACAGTTGTTGCATGCTAAAACTACTTTGTTAAGCGGGCATAGCGGGGTAGGTAAGTCAACTTTTATCAATGCCGTTTTTCCAAAACTCGGGTTGCGCACGCAGGAGGTAAGCGGTTGGAGTGGTAAAGGGCTGCACACCACAACTTTTGCCGAAATGTTCGACCTGGATACAGGTGGCCGCATCATTGATACCCCTGGTGTGCGTGAATTTGGCTTGGTTGATATCAGTAAACAGGAACTCTCACAATATTTCCCCGAAATGCGCGTATTGATCAACGATTGCCAGTTTAATAATTGCATGCACATTAACGAACCCGGATGTGGTGTGAAAAAAGCAGTTAATGCGGGAACAGTATCCGTAGACAGGTATGCCAGTTATTTAACTATTCTGGATACGATGGAAGATAAAAGCTATTGACTAAAGTATGTTGAAATTATTTTGCAGGCCCCTCAGTTTTCACCGGTGCCTCATTAGATTCACTAAACCAGGAAGCATATTTAATGTAATTATTAGCGATCCTGTTTATTTCGCCATGGATAAGATCTGATGATACATCTTTAACCTTTCTGGCAGGTACACCGGCATAAATGGTGCCGGCTTCCAC
Organism: Bacteroidota bacterium; assembly: GCA_025356235.1. Lineage (GTDB taxonomy): Bacteria > Bacteroidota > Bacteroidia > Chitinophagales > Chitinophagaceae > Sediminibacterium. The sequence goes on along the minus strand of JANXUL010000258.1, from coordinate 502 downwards.
TACCGTTCCTTCGAGAACAACTGCGCCGGCAGCGATGATGGAATTGCTGTGAATTACACACCTGTCCATTATAATAGATCCCATACCTATTAAAACATCATCCTGAATGGTGCAGCCATGAACGAGGGCATTATGACCAATAGAGACATTGTTACCGATAATGGTTGGATTTTTTTGATAAGTGCAATGTATCACCGCCCCATCCTGTACATTTACTTTATTGCCCATTTTTATAAAGTGAACATCGCCACGTATTACAGCATTGAACCATATACTGCACTCATTTCCCATAACTACATCACCTACAATCGTAGCATTAGGCGCAACAAAACAATTATCGCCTAATTGTGGATATTTGCCGAGAACGGGGAGTATGGTTGCCATAAAATTAATTGACAGATGTTAGATGTTAGTTGACAGGTTTATATAATGAAGGTAACTTTAATAAAAGAATTTTGCAAAGATGGCTTTTAAAACTCCGGAAAACATTTTTTAAACACAT
>JANXUL010000246.1 GCA_025356235.1 Bacteroidota bacterium | reverse complement strand
ATCGTAACTGGTATAATTAGGCACAGCAATGAGTAAGCGGCCGCCCGGCTTCAGTATTTGATGAAATTGTTCGAGGTATGCATGCAGATCGTGTACATGCTCCAATACATGCCACATAGTAATCGCATCAAACTGTGCAAGTTCCAGTGTAAATAAATTATCAGGCGGTTGCAGGGTTAAGCCGTATTTGGTATTTGCATTTTGTCGGGCAGTTTCATCCGGCTCCAGACCGGTCACCTTCCATCCGGCAAGTTTCATGGTATTGGCAAAAGCACCAGTACCGGCACCCACATCCAATAAAGACCCTGTTTCTTTTCCAGTTACTTTTTGCAGTAATTTCCGTTTGCCCGTTAAGGTATAATTACGCACAAGATGGTATAAACGATTGATCAATCCCTTCGCAGTGTCGGAATGAGAAACATAATTAACCGATTGGTAATAACGGCCTATCGCTGTTGCACCGGGAACATGTTGTGTAAACCGCAAGCTGCAATCATCGCAATGCCATATCTCAAACATTTCATGGGTTACCGTATAATCTTTGGCTGAGATGGCGGGATAGATAGAAGCAGATCCGCAGGAAGGACAATGGCTGTAAGTAATCGTTTCTGGCATATTTGTCAATGGTGTCAAACTGGAAATTAAAATGCCTGTACCCTGGTTTATTGATAATAAAATAATAAAGCAACCGTGCCAATAGCTACTAATATAATCGCATATATCCACCAATTATCTTTGCTGCGGGTTTCAACAACCTCCTCTACCAACATTTCTTTTATGACGCCGGTTTCCCCCGCATTCAACGGCTGATTGGTGGTTGATTTTTGGGTTACGCGGATATTGATACCGGGTTCTATCGGGGGTAATATAGCAAGCAGGTTGGTTTCTGCAGTAAAAAAGTAATTATCATCTGTACCTTTTGTAATCCGGCCCAGGCCCGGTAAAAGAGCCAGTTTATTATTCTGCAGGTCGTTTCTTATTTTATCACTAAAAGTATTAAATTCTTTAAGGGCTGTTACCTCATCAATTCTCATTTCTTCCGCGAGGAAATCAAAAAAGCCTTTCTCGGGTAAAGCAGTTGTTCCTTCAGCAGTAAAATTAATGACAGGCCTGGGTGCAAACAACAAGCCCGCAGCTTCGTTTATATAAGCCGGTTCATTCACTACAAAGAAACTGCCCAATTGCGGGATACTCATTTTGCGGTTTAAAAAAAGGTATTTATAGAGATATTCTTGCATGCAAGGGATTGTTTACCGGAACGAATATACAACTCCTCCCAAAACATTAAATCCCAGAACCTGGTATTGGTTCCAGCGCTGGTAGGCATTATTGAGCAGGTTATTCATTTGCAGCCATAGGTTCACCCTTGGCATTACCGTAAACTCTGCGCCTACATTCAGATCCGCCACAGGCTTTAATTTCCTGCTTTGGAAAGAGGAATCACGATAGGCACTGCCATCCCATACAAACACATCCGCTTTTAACTGAATATCCTTGAGGAGTTTCCACTTTAATGAACCTGTAACTTCCAAAGGCAATAACCCCCAGGGTTTTGCATTTACAGCCAATGAATTGTATTGGGAATAGGTAGCCGCGGCTATAAAAGAAAATTTTTCCTGTACTGTATAACCTACCTCACCATGTAAGCGAACAGCCTGCATTTCAGGTTCAAATAATACACTGAATATTTTACCATCAGCGCTATTGTTTACAAATAATGGCTGGTTATTAAAGTGCAACAATGAGAACCGGGCCTGGTAGGTAAAATGATCTCCTTTAGCACCTTTAAGCCCCACGTATTGTTCTCTGGTCCTTGTATTCAATAAACTGGTAAGGGACCCTACCCATGGATTAAAGCCAATTATTGAACGGTAAGTATTTTTCTGAAAATAACCAACCCAACCAGCTTCAGCCACCAAATTGGCATCTGATAATTTTGCTTCTGCGGTTATATCAGGCAGGGTAGAAAAATTTTGATTGTCCCATGAAGGTTGTATACCTGCTTTAATCCTGAAATTAGGTGTCATGAATTGAATGGAAGGATTAATATAGTACAGGTTATTGACCAGCTTAGCAGAAGCGGGCACCAAAGGGAAAGTAGCCGTAGAAATATCGGCTGTCATTCCTACATTAAACGAATAAATTTTCCCAAAGGCCTTACTGATAGGTGCTTTGATTACGAAGTTATTTTCCTGCGCCTCATGATTATCTGAAAAACGGATAAAACTCACCTGGGGGTGATAGGTGATCCCAAATGAATTGGCCACCTTGTTCTGCAACCCCGCTTCTAATCCCACCGTATTAAATTGCTGTAACAGTTGGTCTTTTTGATAGGCTAAAGTGGATGGCTGATACCCATATTGGTATTGTGTACTGGTTTGATAAAAAGGGTGTGCCGTCCATTCGTGGTTATTCGCAGTATTAAAGACAGACAATACATCAATACCCCATTTACTTGCCTGCTGCGCAAAAAGATGCCCGGTAGACGTTAGAAAGTTTCCACGCACATTGGTAACAGATGTTTTACCATCACCAAAAGAAAAAGCGGCTTCGGCCAGGTAACTGCTGAAATTACCGGCACCAAATTTTATATACTGGTCGTTCTCCCAGGTATAGCCCGAATCAACGGCCAATGCGAGTGGTTTAAGGGCTGCCGGTTGATAAGAAAAGAAAAGATTTTGTGATGGAATAGTATATCCCACCGGGATCTTTGAAGAATCTATCACCGGTGTAGCCGCTGTAAAATTTACTTTGGCCGCATTTTTTAAAAATGGTTTGAATGCAGAAGTAATCGTAACTACTTTAGGGGAAGAAGTATCCCCTATCCCCTTTTTGGATATTTCAGAAATAGTATCACCACCCCGATTGGCAGTTGATTTTTTTGTTGCTGCCACGGCTTTCTTTTTACCTTTTTTCTGTGCGTGCACAGCAGCAGTGGCAAAAAATGCCATTAAAATGATGAGTACTGTTTTATGCAGGTAATTCATATGTCTATCTGCTTTACGGTTGTTCAACTTTATTGGTTTTGTTTTTTTCTTCCAGCACTTTGTTCAATTTCTGTTGCGCTTCATTTTTTAATTCGGCGATGGTGGCGTTATCCACCACACTTTTAAAAGTAGCTTCGGCATTAAACAGGTCTTTCTCCTGTACATAAATATCACCCAGTAATACATAGCTTTTGGTAACCCAGTATTCATACGAACCTGATTTTTTTATCACTTCAAAAGCAGCTTTCTCAGCTTCTGGCAGCTTATTTTGCTGCAACAGCATTTCTGCAATATGGTATTGCGATTCCGCAGCATATTCCGATTTGCCTGCCGCGATCACTTGTTTATATGCAGTAATGGCCGGGTCTAATTCGTTGTTCAACTGGTGATTTTTAGCTACCACCAGGCTGGCCATCATCCGGTCGTCTGTGGCAATGCCTTTTTCCAACAACAGGTCCTGTGCATTGGATGCAGCTTCTTTCCATAAGCCCGCTTTAAACTGGCAGCGGAGCAATCCCCGCATGGCTTCCAGCCTGTTTTCCTGTTGTGAGGCAATACTTTTTAACTGGCTGAAGTATTTTTCTGCATTCGCATAATCTTTCAAATCAAAATAATAAATACGGGCAGCCTGTAAAGTACTGCGCTCTGCATATTTATTCTGCGCCTGGTCGGCCACTGCTTTATAAAAAGGCAGGGCTGAAACAGATGCCTTATTATCAATATTAATTTCAGCAGAAAAATAATTTGCTTCAATATTATACCTCCCTCCGGGGAATTTGGTAAGGTAATCTGCAAAACCCGCTTTGGCCCCTGCCATATCTTTCGCTTCATACCGTAACATGGAGGAACGGAAGGTGAGTGAATCTTCTTCATTATAAGAAATAGCCCTGCCATTCTTTTTCATAAAGTCCGCAAATTCTCCCGGCTTTTGGTTTTCAATAAAAATATTACGTATGTATTCTATCGCTTCGTTACTTTCTTCGGTATTGGGATGGGTGGTTACTAATTTTTTAAAATTGTCAAGCGACTCGTCATTCTTATTCAGGTTAAAATAAGCAACCCCCAGTTTCAGGTATGCCTGCGGGGCCAGTGCTGCGGCTTTGGTATTGGCCGCTACTTTTTTCAATGGTGCAATAGCTGCCTGGTAATTTTCATCGGCCAGGTAGGTATTGGCTATTTCTAGATTCGCATCAGCTGTTAATGAAGAAGATGGGTGCAGGCGCTCCAACGATTGTAAAAGACTGATCTTCTCCGCATTCTTATTCATTGCCCCTGCAATAATGCCTTTCTGATACAATGCATAGTCTGCCGATACCAGTTGCTGGTTGATAACGGATTCATACATTCGTAATGCCTGTACAAACTCTTTATTCATAAAATAACAATCCGCCGCCCGTAAAAAAGCATCCTGTTGGATAGAGGTAAATGACGGCGAAGTTGATTTGCTTATCTGTTCAAAATTCTCTTTCGCGGCCGTATAATTTTCCTGCTTTAAATAAGCATATCCCAGGCTGTACCTTGCATTGGTAGTATTTACTTCACCATTCGTTACCGGGTTCTTCAGGTAGTTAAGAAAATAGGTAACTGCCGGCTCAAGGTTCCCGTTTCGGTAAGCGATCTCGCCCTTCCAGAAATAAGTCAATGGTAATTGAGCAGTATTATAAGGCACTGATAACAACCTGGTCAATAATGAATCGGCAACATCAATCTGCTGGTCGTTAATCAATTCCACCGAAGCCCCATACAATAAACGTGGATAGAGTTTAATGACATTATCACTTCTCACAGAAAGGCTTTCATATAACTTAAGGGCTTCTTTATAATTACTGGTATTGGCCAGTGTATTAACCAGCAGTTCTTTGGCTTCCTGCAGATAAACAGATTTTGGGTAATTAACGGCAAAAGCCTGGAAGGCTTTTAATGCTGGATCCATATAACCTAACTCATAAGAAAGTTTCCCATAATTAAATGAGGAAACCTCTTTTTGTACAGCATTGCTCGCATTGGAGGCGCAGAATTGAAAGGCTGTTCTGGCATTGGGTTTATCGCCTGTTTTTAAATAGGCGTCGGCTAGAAGATACATGCTGTTCTGTGCCAATGAATCCTGTGCTCCGCCTAATTGTTTAAATCCTTCGATAGATTTTGCCCAGTTTTTTGTTTCATAATAACAAAAAGCCAACTCGTATAAATCCTCCCTTCTTACTTTTTCTTTTGCGGAAACAAATTTTTCCAAATAGGGTAAAGCCTTGGCAAATTCCTTTTTTTCAAACCAGATATGTCCCACCAACTGATTCAACTGCAAATCATAAAACTGTCCTGTTTTAAGGATGACTTTCGCGCCATATTCCAATGCCTTATCCCTTTCGCCATTAAAATAGTATATCTCGGCTATATAAAAAGGGATCACATTCTGGTATTCAGGCAATGCCTGTGCAATTTCGAAACTGGCCAATGCCTCTTTATACTTTTTTTCATTGAAGCTGATGAACCCATAATAATAATTGGCATCTAAATAATTGGGGTCTTTGGGAAGCTGGCGAATGGCATTGAATAAAGACCTGGCCTTATCAAACTGCTGCATTACAAAATAACCATAGGCCTGGTGGAACTTCATATCCGCTATTTCGCGGTTACTGAGGTTAGCGATATGGGTTAACTGGTAATAAGTTTGTGCATTCGGAAAATCCTGTTTCCGGTAATAATATTCCGCCAGGTGATAACTCATCATTTGTATCCTGGGGGTATTGTTTTCCATGTCAATAAATTCAACTGCCATTGGCACAGCCGTAGCATCATTCAATTGCAGGCCACAAATAATATAGTAATAACGGCACTCCAGGCGTATGCTGGCCGGTATATTACTCTGGTTAACCCCATTGCTGGATAATTTTTTAAACACAGGATAGGCGAGGCTAAACTGTTCCTTCTGGTAAAGGTCTTTGGCATTTTTAAATTCAGCATCGGGGTCAAGGTTTAGTTGTGTCAGCTGTGCCTGCACTAACAAACTGATACTACAACCGAAGACGAGCAAAAGAATATGAATGGGTTTCTTCATAAAATGAATTGGCTGCTGAGCAACAAAGATTTCAGTTTCTTTCTTAATAAAAAGCGAAAGCGTGTTTCTTAAAGGTAGTATTAGCGTTTTGTAAGCAAACATCATTCCATCATTTGTGGAAAAACAGATAGAGGGCGTAAGTTTGTCAACAAATTAAGATAACTATGTACGAACACATCACCACGGTAAGGGTACGCTATGCGGAAACCGATCAGATGGACATCGTTTATTACGGCAACTATGCCCAATACTTTGAAGTGGGCCGTGCAGAAAGTATCCGGGTGTTAGGATTTACTTATAAGCGGATGGAAGAAATGGGTGTGCGTATGCCTGTTGTTCAAATGGAAGCCCGTTTTCTGCGGCCGGCACATTATGATGATCTGATCACCATCAAAACTACATTGAGAGAATTACCCCTGAAGCACCAGATAGAATTTCATCATGAGGTATATAATGAAAGAAAAAAACTACTTACCACAGGAAAAGTAGTTTTATTCTTTATTGATATTAAAACAGGTAAATGGATAGGGATGCCAGATGACCTGAAACAAGCCCTGTCTCCATTCTTTACCGGCAATCAGGCCCTGTAATGATCGGCCCGCCAGTGTTGGATAGCTTCCTTGATGACGCCACTTTTTAAATTTTCAGTCACTGCACGGCTTGTTAATGCCGGCAGTTCGGCATCAGAAGCAAAACGCAGCGCTACAATCTGTCCCATCCGGAGGCCCGCAGGAAAAGGCTTCCCGGTTAATATAAAATGACGGAAATTTTCTTCCGCTCGTATGGCCCTGTCCTGTGCACGTAATGCAAAAGAACGCATATACCAGAACACCAGGCACAGTATGCCGGCTATCAAACAAATCAGGGAAGCAGAATACAGGTTATCTTTCGACGATTTGAACAGGTTAAAGAAAGATCCGATGAGTAAGGCCATGATGGCTAATAAAGTAATTCCATGATACCCGGGCACATAACGCGTATGGTTTTTAAAATTTTGTTCTTTCATAAATGGCAGTTTGGTTGTATTAAAGTTAGGAACTGCGGTATTAGGAATGATTTTTATTGTTCCTTATGTATTTATGAGAATTGTTTTTTACAAAGAGCAGCTGCCAACAGATTTCAGGAATTGCTTATTTCAACTCATCCAGTACCTGGTACATTTTCTTTACGATTCCCCCGGCCGGTCCATCATAATTATTAATAATAAACGCAACCGTATAGGCCGTTCCATCTTTAGCGGTATGATACCCTGCAAAACTTTTCGCACCACCAATGGTTCCGCTTTTTAATTTCATTTGATTGAATACAGGCAAGGCATCATAATAATAATTAAACCAGGGCCTGCTTTTAGCGTATTGCAATACTTTTACCAATGCATCGGCTGTAACACGATTTTGAGGCGAGAGGCCGCTCCCGTCAATCATATGTAAGGCAGATGGTTCAATACCTTTTTCTTTCCAGAACAATTTTATCAGTCCCAGTCCTCTATCTGTAGAGCCAAATTCGTATGTTTTAGAAGCGATGGCCTTTACTAAAGCTTCCCCATACAAATTGATGCTTTTTTTCATTAACCAGTAATTGATACTGTCCAGTGAGGGGGAATACACGATGCCTAATTTTTGATACGCCGGTATTTCATATTTGTCAGATACCGAAAAGCTTTTCGGCTTCATATCAGCTGAATCCAGTTTATCAACAAAAGTTGCCAGCAGTTGCAGTGCAGGATCAGGAAAAGAACCCGATATCACAAATGCTTTTTCATCCTTGGGAATAGTACCTGTTACAAAACCATTCGATGCGAAGGGTGCCAGGTATATGTAAGCGTTGTCGCCACTACCTTTCCTGCCGGAAAGCACGCGGCTCTCCAGGTTTACTTTGTATAGCTTGGGGTTTGTTTCCACAATAGATACTTTATCGCCTTCATTACTTCCCGATTGTAATACCAGGTTGTATTGGTTCTCGTGCCAGTTAAGTGCGGAAATACCCGCGCCATAATAGTTACCCATATCATCCCATATCCATCCGCCCGGAATAGTCTGCTGTTCCCATTTGCCGGTATACCCTATCAATCCGCCGGCTACTTTTTTGATCCCGTTTTCTTTTATCAGACCGATCAATTGATCAAGTTCCCTGTCGCCTTTGGTTGACTCAAAACGCCAGCTTCCAAAGGTAGGGTCGCCACCTCCAATCAGTAACAGATTTCCTTTTAAGCTACCCTGCTTGATAGATCCCTCATACCCTAAAATAGTTTGGTACCGGTATTGTGGCCCCAGCAATTCCATGGCAGCCGCACTGGTGATGGTTTTCTGACAACTTGCTGGTGCTAAACCAGTTTGGGCATTTACTTCGAATATTTTCTCGCCCGTTAGGCTATTGCTAACGGATAAGCCAAGTATAGCATGCCTCATCTGGCTATCAGCCTGTAATTTCTCTACAGCTTTGCCTAAACGTTCATGTAAGGATTGACTAAAAAGTGCAGATGAATAAACGATTAAACAAATAAACCAATACAGTGTTTTCATAATTGACCTTTACCTTGCACTAAAATTAAGCGGAAGCGGACTATGGAAAAAGTTTTTGCATCAATCATTACCATTGGAGATGAATTATTGATCGGACAGGTAATAGATACCAACAGTGCCTGGATAGCACAGGAGTTGAATAAAATAGGCATTCTGGTTAAACACCGGGTAGCCGTGGGGGATGTTTGGGCTGATATCTGGCAGGCATTGGATGAAGAAAGCAAACAGGCTTCTATCATTATTATAACAGGTGGCCTGGGGCCTACGGCTGATGATATTACCAAGCCTCTATTATGTAAATATTTCGGTGGCAAAATGATCGTTCACCAGCCCACCCTTGATCATGTGACAAATATTTTTGAAAATATTTTAAAAAGGCCCATGATCGAGCGCAATGCCAAACAGGCCGAAGTACCCGATGTGTGTACCGTTTTGAAAAATGAAAAGGGCACGGCACCCGGGATGTTATTCAAAACAGAAAACAAAATATTTATCTCCCTTCCCGGTGTGCCACATGAAATGAAATGGATCATGACCAACCAGGTTATCCCGTTGATTCCCGACGTGTTCCCAACAGGTTTTATTGAACACAGGACCTTACTAACTGCGGGTATCGGTGAATCGTTCCTGGCAGAAATGATTCAGGATTTTGAAGAAGCATTGCCACAGCATATAAAGCTTGCCTATTTGCCAAATTATGGTATGGTAAGGTTGCGCTTGACTGCATTTGGTTTTGATAAAAGTATTTTACAGGGGGAGATCAGCACCTGCTTTCAATCACTCAAAGAAAAAGTGAAAGATTTTTTAGTGGTAGATGAAGATATTCCAATGGAACTGGTTATTGGCAGGTTATTAAAAGAAAAAGGTAAAACCATGGCAACGGCCGAAAGTTGCACTGGCGGTTATATAGCCCATTTGATCACGGCCCATCCGGGCTCATCTGCCTATTTCATTGGCAGTGTAGTTAGTTACTCAAATACCATCAAAGAACGCTTATTGAATGTGAGCGATGAAATGCTGCATACAGTAGGTGCTGTTAGTGAAGCTACCGTTCAGCAAATGGCAAAATCGGTTCTAACGCTCATGCAAACAGATTATGCAATCGCGGTTAGCGGTATTATGGGCCCCGATGGGGCCACTGCCGAAAAACCGGTGGGCATGGTTTGGGTGGCAGTAGCTAACAAGGATAAAGTAATCACCAAACAGTTCAATTTCCGTTTCGACAGGCGAAGAAACATTGAATTGACATCTACTAATGCACTGAACCTTTTACGTATATTTATAATTGAAACCCACTAACAGGTGTTCGTATTTGAGGGGCAACCGATACATTTGCAAATCAGATAGCTTTTAAGTGGATGTCATGTGGTATCAGGTAAGATGTGCGCCGAACGAAACTATTTACTGATGAAAGTGAAACAAAAAAAATCTATCCCAATTAAAACAGTACGATAGTATGGCAATTGCTGATCTCGTGATGCCCAAACTGGGCGAAAGTATAATGGAAGCCACGATATTAAAGTGGCACAAGAAAGTAGGCGATCCTGTGAAACAGGACGAGACTGTTTTGGATATAGCTACAGATAAAGTAGACAGTGAAGTTCCCGCTACATCCGAAGGCATTGTTACCGAAATATTGTTTAATGTAAATGATGTAGTTCCTATTGGCACAGTCATTGCCCGTATCAGCAGTCATATAAATGGAACCATTGAAACTATTGCGGTTCTGCAACCAGTACCCGAAGTAGAAACCAAAATACCAGCCCCCGCAGAAACCGCACCAGTTGTTGCAGCAATAGAAGTGGCTGAAGAAATAGCACCTGTAACAGAACCTGAGCAATCCAACATTGTTGAAATTGCACAGGAATACCAACAGGCAGAGGAAATAGTACCTTATATACCTGCGCCAACAGAATTATTGGCTAAAGCTCCTGTAAACCGTTTTTATTCGCCTTTGGTTTTGAATATTGCCAACAGCGAAAGCATCCCTTTAAGCGAATTGGAAAGGATACCTGGAACAGGCAGTGATGGACGCGTTTCTAAAAAAGATATTTTACAGTATGTAGCCGATAAGAAAACTGGTAACCCTCCTGCCTACTATCCGCCACCACCTGCTTTTGAAAAAACAGTGAGTACTCCGGCAGTTCAGCAAACATCATCCGCAAGTAATACGGGCAGTTATGCGCCCCCTGTTTATTCAGGCAAATCAGCAGATCCGTCTACAGTAGTCTTAACAGGTATTACGGAGATAGTTGAAATGGACAGGATGCGTAAGTTGATTGCCAAACACATGGTGGCGAGTGTGCAAACAAGCCCCCATGTAACCAGTTTTGCTGAAGCTGATGTGACCAATATGGTTTTGTGGCGTAAGAAAGTGAAAGATGAATTTGAAAAAAGAGAAGGTACCAAACTCACTTTCACCCCCATGTTCATTGACTGTTTGGTAACGGTGATGAAGCGTTTTCCGCTGATCAATTGTTCATTGGATGGAGATAATATCATTATTAAAAAAGATATCAATATTGGTATGGCTACTGCCCTGCCAACCGGTAACCTGATTGTGCCTGTTATTAAAGGCGCCGACCAGTTGAATATTGTAGGATTGAGCAAAGCAGTCAATAACCTGGCCGATGCCGCACGCAATAACAAACTAAAACCGGAAGATACCCAAGGGGGCACATTCACCCTTACCAATGTGGGTACTTTTGGGAGCCTGATGGGTACACCTATCATTAACCAGCCACAGGTGGCAATAATGGCTGTTGGTGCTATTAAAAAACGAGCTGTGGTTATTGAAACCCCGGAAGGCGATACGATCGGTATCCGGCACATGATGTATCTCTCACTCAGCTATGACCATCGTATTGTAGACGGCAGTATTGGTGCCGGTTTCTTATCGGAAGTAGCCAAAGAATTTGAGAACTGGGATGTGAATAAACAGTGGTTTCATTATCTGTAATCATAGATGTACCCCTATATGCAAAACAAAGCCATTTAAAAAAGATGGCTTCGTTTTGCATATAGTCAGACGCATTATCAATCGCTCGCTTTTCTGTTAGGCAATCCAGTCAAAAATGGCGGGTGATTTTGATATTGGATTTTGTTTACCAACTCGAATAAGAAGCAGGCTTCGCTGTTGAGCGCACTTTCACGGCTATACTTCCATGCGTCAAGAATCCATTTTTTCTCAGTTTTTCACATATTGTTAGTAAACATTATACCCCTTCATTGAGTCTGTTAAGTAAATTCAGTTAACCAAACAGAACGATATGAAGTCCTTATCACAAACATGGTTTGCCGATGGGTATATTGATTTTGAATTAAAAAAATACACCCTGTTGGCCTATTTACAGGAGATCAGTAAAAATTTCTGCGAAAAGAAATTATATCCGCCCCTGGCCGATCTTATTTTTCATTACAATAATTTAATAGCCTTCAAAGAAAACAAACGGTACCTGCAGGAACAGTTCCCGAAAAGGCTTACCGGCATCCAGATAGAAAAATTACAATTACTGTACGAATCATTGGTTGAAGACGATGCATTGATGCAGGAACTTGAGGAGATTATCACTTACGCTTCTTCTACCATGAAAAAAGCCATCACCTCCGGTAGCGAAATATATGAGTTTGTAGAAAATAAACTAACCATCGAACCTGTAGGCATCATGCCCATTGACCATAATGAAGGTTATTTTTTATTGTGTGAGGGCAGCTGCAAAAACACCTGGGTTTACCAATACAGGCTGAGTATTTTTGAAAAACATGATGAAAAATACCGGAGCATCAAAACCGAATTTGTAGATGTATGGCAGCGCAACTTCGTGAATTCTTACCACAACATCAAAGCGCAACTCATACGCAACCGTTCCGATTTTCCTAACCCCGCAGTGTATGCAGTAGAAACCGACCTTAGTATACCCGTGGAAGAAACTTTATTACCAATTGCGAAGAGAAGTTTGGTGAGGTATATTACGGTAAATACAGCTTAGAGAAATTACGAATTAAAAATTACGAATTCGTAATTTTTAATTCGTAATTCGTATTTCTTAATTACTCTCTTTCTCCATCATCAAAAACGCTTTTATAAATCCATCCAGTTCCCCGTCCATTACAGGCCCCACATTGCCCACCTCGTAATCTGTACGGTGGTCCTTGATCATTTTATAGGGATGGAAAACATAACTGCGTATCTGGCTGCCCCACTCTATTTTCTTTTTATTGGCATTGCTTGCATTCAATACTTCCTGGCGTTTGCGTATTTCTTCTTCATACAAACGGCTCTTCAGCATTTTCATAGCCAGTTCACGATTCTCCCCCTGTGTTCTGGCTTGCTGGCATTCAACAATAAATCCGCTGGGTATATGCTTTAAGCGAACGGCTGTTTCTACTTTGTTCACGTTCTGCCCGCCGCTACCACCACTCCGGTAAAAAGCCCATTCTACATCAGCCGGGTTTACATTGATTTCGATGCTGTCGTCAATCAAAGGATACACATATACAGAAGCAAAAGAAGTATGCCGCCTTGCATTACTGTCAAATGGTGAAATACGCACCAAGCGGTGTACGCCACTTTCCGCCTTTAAAAATCCATAGGCAAAATCACCATCAAACTGTAAGGTGGCAGTTTTAATACCCGCACCATCCCCTTCCTGGTAATCAATGTCGGTTACTTTCCAGCCCTGCTTATCACCATACATCCGGTACATGCGTAGCAACATCTCTGCCCAATCCTGGCTCTCTGTGCCACCTGCACCTGAATTAATTTGCAACATGGCAGGCAATTCATCCTCAGGCTTATTAAGCGTACTTTTAAATTCAGCATCTTCAATATGCTGTAATGCCATGTCATATACGTCCTTTACTTCGTCCTCCAAAGCATCACCCGATTTCCAGAAATCGAATAATACGGCAAAATCTTCCACAGCTGTTTCCAGCTGCTTATAAAGTTTAAGCCAGTATTCATTTACCTTGATTTCTTTCATGATGGCCGTGGCCCGGATATTATCATCCCAGAAACCCGGCGAGAGAGAGAGCTGGCGGTCAGTATCTACTTTATAATTGCGGTTCTCAACGTCAAAGAAACCTCCTCAGGACAACTACACGGTCCCTCATAATCTTAATTTGTTCTTGTGTCATAGCTGCAAAAGTAAGGGAATGAATTTGATGTAGCCGGCTGCAATTCGCGGGCCAGGCAATTGTTGCGTCGCACACTTGTGCAGTTGTACAGAACGCGGCATTTTTGTGAGTAGTGAATGGTGAGTAGATAGTATACACTCACCAATCACGACTGCCTATCATCAAAAAAAACTACAAACCTCATAAGCCGGATTCTGTTTCTAAACTATCATTTATCTGGCCCCGCCATTACTGGCGGGGATCTTGCTGCCTACCCTGGATCTCGGGCGAGCAGCCCTCAAACGATCCTATACATGGCATTACAGCACCCAAGGTTTACCCGTTATGACTGTTACCAATCAAAACTGTGAGCTTTTACCTCACATTTTCACCTTTTCTCCTTGCAGAGTAGTTATTTTCTGTGGCACTATCTCTCTCCCGATCTTCATCGGGATGCCGGCTCTTAACCGGTGGGTTGCTCTGCGCTGTCCGGACTTTCCTTCCTTCCGGCTTAGCCGGAAGAACGATAGCTCGGGTTTGTAGCATGGTAAAGATACATCGCTGATTTCACAGATTTTAGTATGATTTATATGACAATGCAAATAAGCTGGTACATGTAATAATCATATCAATCCTACTAAAATCTGTGAAATCAGTGATTAAAGAATATCTCTGTAGACCCATACCCAAACCTGGGATCATATTGATTAACAAAGGTTTTTACTTCCCGCTTTGTTTTAAGTATCTCGTGTATTTCGTCACGCAGTTTCCCGGTTCCTACCCCATGAATAATAACCAGTGAAGGTTGCCTGTGCGCCACAGCCAGTTCATACCATTTTTGAAACTCGCTTAATTGCATGGTGAGTATCTCAAAATTACTCATGTGCTGAAAATTAACCATCAGCTTCTCCATATGCAGGTCTACCACAGAGCGGGCAGGTTCTAAGTGCTGCCTCCCTTTGGAGGCATCGTATATTTTGTATCCTTTTGCTGCAAGTAAACCGAGTTCAAAATAAGGTTCATCTGTTTTATCCGGGTATTCTGTAAATAATTGATAAGTGATAGTGGGTTCATTATTATCCTTCATCTCCTCAATCTTCTGAAACACCTGTTTTGGTTTTAATTTTAAGAAAACTTCAAAATGCGGGGCTTTCTTTTTATCGGGAAGCAACAAAGAAAAATCAAACGCAAATGTGGGACTGTCATTTACTGCTTCAAAAGGGATATCATGCAGATAAAAATCATGAAAAGCAGCAATCGCATTGGTTAATTCAAAATCTGTTTTTCCCAGAAACTGTTGGGTGTAAATAAACTTATAAGCTATCCCTGTTTTATTAACGAGGTGTATCTTCAACTGGTCAACTATTTCATCATTAAAATCGTCTAAAGAAAATTTGGGTATGAATGACAGCCAAACACCTTCTGCAACTTTTATCTGGTTGGGCTGTGGTTTTTCTTTGGGCAGTTGGTCAATATACACTTTCGGCTCTGCCTTTTTATCCTGAAAAAGTTTCTTTTGCGTAAACCGCTTGAAATAAGGGAAATCAATCTGGTCCATATAAGCCGGAAACTTTACACCGCGAACTTCAATCATCACCATCTGATCATTCATAATTTCCACCACTCTGCCTTCTTCATTGCTAAGCAGCACAAGTATTTCGTCTCCGATCTGGTATTTCATAGGGCGAAATTACAAAGAAGCAAGCAACAGTTGAATTACGAATTATGAATTACGAATTGTTAATTAAGAATGGAGAAATAAAGGTTTTTACCCGTAATTCGTAATTTGTAATTCGTAATTATTTATTCCACCGCCTTATCCTCGGCCAGCTTACTTCTTTTTCGTCCGTACAGAAAATAAATGGTTAGTCCCAGTCCCATCCAGGCGAAGAACCATAACCAGCTGATGGCGGGTATCTCAATCATCAGGTACAAACAACTCAATGCACCAATAACGGGGATGACGGAATAGCTTCCGATAAAACTTTTTACTGCCGTAATAATAGCTATCAGCATGAATACAAGGAATAATATCTCCTGGTAACCTTCTGAAGAAACATTGGTAAAGCCTTCTATAATACGGTTACGGAACAGGAAGGCTACAATCCCAATTATCAGCGGCAGGAGGTATTTGCCATTGATATAGGGAAGCTGGAAAGCATTGCTACCCTTAGCTTTCGCTATTTTAGGTAATACCAATACACCAAAGCACACTAACACAAACGCAAATAAAGTTCCGATACTTGTAAGGTCAGTCATGGTACTGCTTGATACAAATAAAGCAGGAATCCCTACCATAAACCCAGTAACGATCGTTGCAAAAGAAGGGGTATGAAATTTAGGATGTACTTTGGCAAATTGTTTAGGTAATAATCCATCGCGGCTCATACTCATCCATATGCGGGGTTGCCCTAGTTGAAATACCAGTAATACACTGGTAGTAGCCACAACCGCACTTACTGAAATCAGGTATCCTATTTTATTCAGGTGTAATTTCTCAAACGCATATGCCAATGGATCATCTACTTTCAATTCACTGAAATGAACCATCCCGGTTAAAACCAGGGCAATTAAAATATACAATACGGTACAGATTAATAAAGAATAAATCATACCCCTGGGCAGGTCGCGCTGCGGGTTTTTGCATTCCTCCGCTGTAGTAGAAATCGCATCAAACCCAATATAAGCATAGAATACAGCCGACACCCCCGCTAATACCCCGCCAAACCCATTGGGCAAAAACGGGTTCCAGTTTTTGGTGTCCACATAAAAGAAACCGATCACGATCACGAAAATGATGACCATGATCTTGAAGATCACCATAAAATTGGTACTCTTTTTACTTTCTTTAATGCCTCTATAAGCCAATAGGGTAATCAAAAAAACAATGATTAATGCCGGCAGGTTGATGATGAATTTCCAGCCCGCAATCACCGGTGCATGCATAATGGCATCATATCCTATTTTTGCATTTTTACTCAGGGTTTCCAATGCTTGTCCGCTTGCCAAAGCTTTGGTAGCTTCTTCATATCCGGCATTTGCATTGCCGGCATTGGTAGCCAGCCAACCAGGCAACCCAATATGAAACCCTTCCAGTAAATTATTAAAATACCCACTCCAGCTAATGGCTACTACGATGTTACCAATTGCGTATTCAAGTATCAATGCCCAACCAATAATCCATGCCACCAATTCTCCAAACGACACATAGGCATATGTATATGCACTGCCTGCAATGGGCACACGGCTCGCAAACTCAGCATAACACAAGGCACTGAAACCACAGGTTACAGCTGTAATCATAAAAAGGAATACAATGCCCGGCCCCCCATTAAACGCTGCCGTACCAATGGTAGAAAAAATGCCGGCGCCAACAACAGCAGCAATACCCATAAAAGTAAGGTCGCGAACGCCTAATACTTTACGTAAACCGGCACCACCATGCCCATCACTAAGGCCGGACTCAGCATCCGCTACAATTTTTTCTATTGATTTTTTTCTGAAAAGAGAATCAGACATGGAAGGTTGTTTTTGTGGATGAGGTAAGGGTGAAGTGGTTAAATAAGTTAAAAGAGTTAAAGTAGTTAAAATAGTTAAAAGTCAGCAGTGAATAGTAAAAAAACGTTTTACCTACTTTAATCCTTTTTACCCAAAAAATTATTTAACCCTTTTAACTTATTTAACCATTCCACCCATCTAATACTCCCGCTGTATCAGAAACTCAGCTAATTCCTGTAACGGTTTTTTTCTTATCGACATCACTGCAATATCATCCAGGTGTTTCAGGGCAGTTTGCAGGTACTTTTCTTTTAATTCCTTTGCCCACTCGTCAACATTACAATCTTTAAATACAGCTATTACCTTCTCAACTTTGTCTGGTGAGTTTTGTGAGAGTAATTGCCCTAATATTTTTTTCTGATGCGGGTTCGCCACTTCCAAAACATGTAATAACAGAAATGTTTTTTTATTCTGCCGAATATCACCACCCGTTTCTTTACCAAATTTTTCCGGGTCACCAAAAGCATCCAGGTAGTCATCCTGTATCTGAAAAGCAATACCCAGGTTTTTCCCAAACTCATATATATGCCTGCAATTACCTTCACTGGCACCACCCAGTATAGCACCCATTTCAAGGCTGGCAGCCAGTAGTACAGAGGTTTTCAGGCTAATCATGTCAATATAGGCATCAAGCGAAACTTCGGGTAATTTTTCAAAGTCAATATCCAGTTGCTGGCCCTCACACACTTCTTTGGCTGTTTTATTAAACAACCGGAGTATCCGGTGCAGGTGATGGCCATCAATTTTATTCAGGTATTCGTAGGCCTGTATCATCATTACATCGCCGGCCAGCAAAGCGGTATTGGCACCATACTTCATGTGAACGGTTTCCATGCCGCGGCGCAGCGGTGCCTCATCCATAATATCATCATGTATCAGCGTAAAATTGTGGAATAATTCTATAGCAGTGGCTACCTGGTAAGCATCCGGGTGAATTTCATCAAACAACTCATTACCCATTAAACACATCACCGGGCGGATGCGCTTTCCTCCCCATGATAAAAAATATTCTCCTGGTTCGTACAGGCTGGCCGGCAAATGTGGAAAATGCCTTACCGCAAAACGCTCCGCAAAAACTGTTACCAATTCCTTAAATGTATGCATGGTACAAACCTAAATATAAAAGTAAAAGCAACCGCATATAAACCTTAACTATTCCTCAGCAACATTCTTTTTATTTTGGCATGATTTTAAGTGATTATTTAAAAAAACGCTTATGAAACGACTATCTGCATTTTTATTAGTAATGTTCAGCTTTTTTTACACTAACGCACAAATGAATGAGGGTTCTGATTACAAAACCGCATTGGGTGTGAAAGTTTACCCAGGTGCTATAACCGTAAAACATTTTTTTAAACCCAATACAGCAATTGAAGGCCTAGGCTATCTCTCATCGGATGGCTTCCGTATTACAGGCTTATATGAAAAGCATTTCGACATTGACGGTGTAGATGGGTTGAAATGGTATGTTGGCGGTGGTGGCCACCTGGGTATCTGGAGTGATTCCTGGAAAACCAAATATCCTGCACGCGAAGGCGGACTGGCCATTGGTATTGATGGCGCTATTGGCCTTGATTACAAGATAAAAGGAGTACCGCTAAACCTCAGTTTCGACTGGCAGCCTTCTTTTAATATTATCGGCTATAATTATTTTGAAGGTGGCTGGGGCGGATTAGGTGTGAGATATACT
The DNA here is from genome assembly GCA_025356235.1 of Bacteroidota bacterium. Taxonomy (GTDB): domain Bacteria; phylum Bacteroidota; class Bacteroidia; order Chitinophagales; family Chitinophagaceae; genus Sediminibacterium. Next base: position 10,232 of record JANXUL010000246.1, on the reverse strand, counting down.
TTTTAAATAAATACTTAGATAGAGACTGGTAAAATTTAAAAAAACTCTGATGATAGGGAATAGTGAGGGGTGAGTTGTGCATGGTGAATTGTGAATAAAGAGTGGCTTCGCTCTGTATAAACTCACCCCTCACTACTCACCACGCTCAATGCGTCCCCCTAAAATATCCGCAATTATTTCTGCAGCGTAAACAGGCTGTCTACAAATTCGTGTTTATCAAAAATGATCAGGTCATCAATTTTTTCGCCCACACCAATGTATTTAACGGGTATTTTAAACTGATCGGCAATGGCCAGTACCACTCCACCTTTGGCGGTACCATCTAATTTAGTAATGGATATAGCGGTAACTTCTGTAGTAGCGGTAAATTGCTTTGCCTGTTCGAGGGCATTCTGTCCGGTTGATCCGTCAAGTACCAGCATTACCTCATGCGGCGCATGAGGAACTACTTTCTGAATGGCACGTTTGATCTTGCCCAATTCATCCATTAAATGTGTTTTGTTGTGCAAACGGCCTGCGGTGTCAATAATAACCACATCGGCATTTTTAGCCACAGCACTGGCAACCGTATCAAACGCTACCGCACTGGGATCGGAACCCATGGCTTGCTTTACAATAGGCACGCCTACCCTTTCGCTCCAGATAGTTAACTGGTCCACTGCTGCGGCCCTGAATGTATCTGCGGCACCTAATACCACACTATTACCGGCTTTTTTATAATTATGAGCGAGTTTTCCAATGGTTGTGGTTTTACCTACGCCGTTTACGCCAACTACCAGTATCACATACGGTTTTTTCCCTGCTGGAATACCAAAGTTTTTGTATGATTGATCGGTTGCATCAATCAATATCGCTTCTATCTCTTCCTGTAATAATATATTCAGCTCGCTAGTGCCTACATATTTATCTTCTTTTACCCTTTTTTCAATGCGTTCAATGATCTTAATAGTAGTTTCAATACCTACATCGGCACTTACCAGGGCCTCTTCCAGGTTATCCAGTACTTCCTCATCCACCGAGCTTTTGCCGGCAATGGCTTTAGAGATCTTGGCAAGAAAACCTTCCTTGGTTTTTTGTAAACCCTGGTCTAAACTTTCTTTTTCCTGTTTACCGAATAACTTTCCAAAAAAACTCATAATGAATATTTATTTAACCGAAATCTTCCTGTAACGTATGTTGCCGGAATGATTAATTAAAGAACCGTTCCTGTATTTATAAGATAATTTATCGAGTTCATACAATCGTTCAGCCGGGTAAACCATTACTTCATATATTCCGTTTTTATCAAACTTATTTTTATTGAATGATATAAACGGGAAATACCCGATTTTCACTTGTAAAGAATCAAAATTAGCCGTTTTTACAATGATTTTATTTGAAACGATGCTGACATCAGAACTATTCCCTTCTAACGTGTTCCCACTAATGCGCACATCTGTAAATTGAACTTTTTTTTCAGACTGGTCAATACTAAAATTCAATTGCAATGGGTAAGCTGTTATACCGGTTTTTGTAATACGCAATGTAAACCCTACAAGGGGCAAAGGTTTCGTATTAAAAAAAGAAACCGTTCTTTTATCCATTTGCCAGTTACCTGTATTCCATCCATGTTCGCCATTTTTCAGGCGCTCTTCAAACTCATAGGTCTTATCGGCCATCATATGCAATGTATCATCTCTTTCCCTGTCAATATATTTACCTGCAATGGCTGATTCAGATATGCGGCATCCTAAAAGTAAAAACAGCGGAATAAATAGAAGTAAAATAGAGCGCATACCGTTCATTTTAGGTTATAAAAAGAAAAGATGCACAAAACAGGATTATCCATAATATGAAGTTACCCGCAGCAACAGAAATATAATTAAATACAAAAAGCTTCCCTGCAAATACAGGAAAGCTTTTTAAAATATGGTATGATAGAAACAACTATTTCTCCGACAAGAAATCTTTGATCTTATCCTTGTGCACGATTGCTTCTTTAAAAGTGTATGCGCCTGATTTTGGGCTGCGTACTGCTTTAATTACTTTTGTCCAGTTCTTAGCTTCAGAAGCTGCTTTCTGGTCTTTGGTCTTGATCGCCGTTTTAGCTGCTTTTGCCATGGTTATTTGATTTCTTTATGAACAGTTACTTTTTTCAGAATCGCGTTGAATTTTTTTAACTCCACACGCTCGGGAGTGTTCTTCTTGTTTTTGGTAGTGATATAACGGCTTGTACCGGGCTGACCACTGGTCTTATGCTCTGTACACTCCAAAATCACCTGTACCCTGTTGCCTTTCCTTGCCATTGTATTAAGTGTATTAAGTAGTTTTTTGTAAAAATGTTAGATCTTGGAACCTGCGGCCCTCATCCCTTTGATAACGGAAGCCAAACCATTTTTATTGATGGTCCTGTACGCTTCCGTAGAAACTTTAATGGTTACCCAACGGTCTTCTTCGGCAAAAAAGAAACGCTTTTTTTGCAAATTGGGTAAGAAACGACGCTTGGTCTTAATGTTTGAGTGAGAAACACTGTTTCCAACAATGGGTTTTTTACCTGTAACCTGACATACTCTTGCCATGACGCTAATTTTTTCTTTCCGATTTTTTCGGGAGGCAAAGGTAGGGAAATGCGCCAAAATACCAATACGAATTTCCCTTTTTTTAATAATTTTCTTAACAAAATGGTATAAACCGGGCTTGGAAATTACCTAAACTGTTTATTTTCCACATTTTCATCCAAATCCGGCATCCGGTACCCATCATTCAGATATTCTTACAGCTTTACAATATCCCCAAAATAAACCGCATTCATGAACAATTTGGAAGTACCCAGCCAGAATGCCCTGAAATTGAGGTTATCCACCATTGAAATCACTTTTCCACGTCCTAGGTTATCAATATTTACGACAGCCGAATTCTTCACCACATTCTTATAGCCACGGTAAAGATAACCGCTTTGCAAAGGGTTGTCCGTGTACATAACAGGTGAATCGTAGGGCTCATTGTTCTGGTCCATAAACAGGATATTGGATTTGAAAATGCTCACAAACGGGTTGTTATAACCATAACACAAAGGATGTGTGAGGTCCATTTTCGCCTCAAACAGGGAACCGGCCATTTCTTTGGCCCTCAATTCATCTGACCGCAGGTAGTAAGGCAATTGTAAGGTGGTATCCTTGTTCTTATCTTCTGTTGAGCGGAATATCACTTTAGTAAAGCCATTGGTAGCCAGGTATTTGGTGGCATCTTCCGTAGCTATGAGCGTACCACCGCCACTGATCCAGGTTCGTAGTTTTTCCTGGGCATTTTTATCAAGTCCCGTATAAGCCCCCGAAGGCATAATGATCACATTATAGCGGGATGGATTGATGGCATTAAACCGGTCCACATCTACAATGGAAACAGGTATATTAAACCGGATGTCCATCAAATGCCAGATCTCACCTACATCGGTTGCACTGGTTCCAGTACCCCCAAACATCATCACTTTAGGCGTTTTTATATTATTAAAACTGGCACTTCCCAGGTCAATTCCGCCGGAAGATAAACCGGTTGAGAGGCTGAAAACCTCCACACCGGTATTGCCTGCACAATCATCAATCTGGTTCGCCAGTATTTCACCTTTTTGCTTCTGCATTCCTACAGGGATAAGGATTGTTCCATAATCAAAAGCTTCTTCTTTTCCATCAACCATCATTTTAAACTTCTGCGTGGCTACTTTGGTCATGATGCCTTTTAACTGTAGGCGGTATAACAACTGTGGGGAATTGTATTCATTCCATCGAAAAGCATACGCATACGCATTAGCGGCATGGTGTACCTGTAAAGCAGGTACAGCAATTTTAGTTATTTTCTCGCCAGCCAACCCTGCTGCTGTTTTTACTTCTGAATAGGGCAGGCCAAATGCCAAAGGCATGGTCCAGGCCGTTACATCATAAAATAAACTGTCTTTATACTCCAGTGTTTTTTCAAACACGGTTTTAATAATCTTGAATTGTTTTTGTGCCGTTGGGATCACATAAGCGGACCCCGCTTTAAATGTTTTTCCATCGGCTGTGTAATCCTGTTTCAGGCTATACATATCTACCTGGTGACGAAGCAGCATCTGTATAAATGTGTTGGTGCGCACCTTATCCGTTTCATCACCCACAACAAAAGCTTTAATGGGGAATGCATCCGCTTCTTTCACCACATCTTTATAAAAATCCCTTTGATAGGTTAAGAATTCTTTACGCAAATTCTTTCCCCCTTCCAAAGTAGATAAGGCTGTTGTAAACTGGTTGCGGATGGAGAAAGGGAATGTCAACAACCCATTTTCCGTTTCCTGTGCATGCCCGCGGCTGCTGGCCTGTTCAAATAAAATACCGATGCTGCCATTAATATCAGGATAGGTAGAACCTTTTCCATAATAAAAGTCATCATAACCTTCTTTGGTAAAATACAGTGAGCCGATACTGTCTAAAAATTTTGCATGATATTTTGCCAGCGCGGCAGTAAGGTCCTGGTTTCTCTGAGGGGTATTCGGATTAACACGCGAAGGAACACCGGGTTGAAAAAAGAATGAAGCATTGCTTCCCTGTTCATGGTGGTCCGTTAAAATATTCGGCTTCCATTGATGAAAAAATGCGAGGCGGTTCTGGCTCTCTTTGTGTTGGGCCGGTAACCAGTCGCGGTTCAGGTCAAACCAATAATGGTTGAACCTGCCACCGGGCCACATTTCATTAAACTCGCGGGCATTGGGGTCGGATACCTGTGTTTGGCTCTTATTGGTATTTGCCCAGCTGGCAAAACGGTTTAGGCCATCGGGGTTGAAAGATGGATCAAGCAGTATAACAGTATTTTCTAACAGGGCCTCTATTTCCGGGCCCTGCGCTGCGGCGAGGTAATACGCGGTCAATAAAGAAGCATTGGAACCGCTGCTTTCATTGCCATGTATGCTGTGGCCAATCCATACCACTATGGGCATATCATTAATATTTATAGAAGACGACTGGCCGCTTTCTGTTAATTGCACATGCTGCTGGCGGATGGTTTCTAAATTCTTTTGATTTTTGGGGGATGTGATAAATAATAATACTTGCTGCCGGCCCTCATAAGTTGTGCCCATCACCTGCAGGGTAACCCTGTCGGAAGCTGCATCAATCGCTTTCATGTAATTTACAAGCTTATCGTGTGTTACATGCCACTCGCCCACTTCATGGCCGATGATGGATTTGGGTGTGGGAATGGCGGGATCATACGTAACATTTTTAGGCAGGTAATAACCCAGGTCCTGCGCCTTACTAAGTTGGATGGTAATGCATAATAATACGAATAGCAATAGTTTTCTCATGTAACGTTTTTTTGGTGACGGAAGATAAGCATGAAAGAAGAAACACCTAAAAAAAAGGCAAAAGAGTTTTATCTGTAACTGAAAGAAATAAGTATCTTCCTCCATCCCAAAACAACTGCTATGATCAACAGGTTTATACCTTTTCTGTTTTGTATTTGCCTCTTCACCTCAGATTCCTTTTCGCAGGCGGCTTATTTTTATCCGGAAGCATCCGGTAGTATGAACCCTTCAATCCCCACCCCTGAAAAATTCCTTGGCTATGCGGTGGGCACACAGCATACACGGCATGATAAGATAGTTGAGTATATCAAAGAATTAAGTAAGGTATCCAACCGGCTAACGTTCCGCATTATTGGAGAAACGTATGAGCACCGTCAACAGGTGGTGGCAATTTTTACGTCTTCATCCAACCATACCCGTTTGGAAGAAATAAGAAAAGCGCACCTTGCCGGCCAGTTAACAGGCAATACAGCTTCTGTTCCCCTGGTTATTCACCTTGGATACAATGTACATGGCAATGAGCCTTCAAGCAGTGAAGCTGCGTTATTAACTGCCTATTATTTAACGGCGAGTGAAAGCGATGAAACCAAAAAATGGCTGAATGAAATGGTAATCCTGATGGATCCGAATATCAATCCCGATGGCCGCGACAGGCATACCCATTGGGCCAATATGCATAAAGGTGATCCTGCAGTAGCAGATCCGGCAGACCGTGAACATAATGAGATATGGCCCGGCGGCCGGTTTAACCATTATTGGTTTGACCTGAACCGTGACTGGTTCCTGGGAACTTTTCCGGAAACAAGAAACCGTATCAGGTTCTTTCATGAATGGAGGCCTTATGTACAAACCGATCATCATGAGCAGGGAACCAATGCCACGCATTATTTTGATCCAGGAAAATACAGCAGTAATAACCCGGTAGTACCCGATTATTTATACAATACGCTCTATCCAAAGTATGCGGAATATTTTGCGGATGCAATGAATAAGATCGGGTCTATGTACTTTACTAAAGAAGCATACGATAAGCTTTACCCCGGTTATGGCAGCAGTTATATTAATTTTTATGGCGGAGCCGGTTTTTTGTTTGAGCAGGCAAGCAGCCGGGGGCATGTGCAGGAAACCAGTACTATACCGCTCACATTTGCTTTTACTATCCGCAATCACTTTACCATGTCGATAGCTACGATACGGGCATCATTAGCAGAAAAAACATCCCTGCTTACGCTGCGGAAAGCGTTTTATAAAGCAGCGGCTGACCAGGCAAGAAAAAGTGCGATCAAAGCATACCTGTTTGGCGATCCGAAAGATGAAACCAGAACCCGGGCATTTGTAAACATGCTGCTGATGCATGAAATTGAAGTGTATGAAAACGAACAAACCACCAATGCAGATGAAAAGAAATTTGAAGCCGCAAAAACATATATCGTACCGGTAGAACAGGCTAATTACATCATGATAAAATCCATATTTGAAAAAGGCATTCCTTATACAGACAGCACTTTTTATGATGCCTCTACCTGGAGCCTCATCCATTCTTATGGGTTACCGTATGCAGAATTAAAAAGCCCCTTCACAAAGGGAAGCAGGATCAATATGCTTCCGGAAAGAAAAGTTCCTTTAGTGCAAAGAAGCAATTATGCGTATGTTTTTGAGTTAACAGATTATAACGCACATAAAGCCATTTATGAATTACAAAAAGGCGGGGCTATTGTACAAACTGCTTTCAAACCCTTTACCCTTCCTGTTCAAGGGAACCCAAAAAAATTCGGTTATGGAAGTATCTCAATACCCGTAAACAGGCAAAATATATCTTCCGATTCTTTATTCAAACTGGTTTCTAACACAAGTCAGTCATCGTTGGTTACCATTCATTCCCTGTCAACATCCTTTAGTATAGAGGGCATTGACCTGGGTAGCAGCCTTATTCAAACAATCGTACCTGTTAAAGCTGCAATGCTTATTGGCACCGGGGTTGCCGCCACAGAAGCAGGTGAAATCTGGCATTTACTGGATGAGCGTTTAGGGATGCCCATTACCAAAATAGACTTACTCACATTGGGACGGATAAAGCTTGAGCGGTACAATACGCTTGTGATGGTATCAGGTAACTATTCATTAATTGATAAACCAACCGGCGACAGGATCAAAGCATGGGTTCAGAATGGCGGCACATTGATTACGATTAAAACAGGAACCGAATGGGCCATTAAGCAGGGCATGACAAAAGAGAAATTAATTCCCGCAACAGATACAGCGAAAACGGCTACTGCAGCAAGAATTAATTTTGATATCGCTGCAGACAATGAAGGATCTAAAAGTTTGGGCGGATCTATTTTCCAGGTTGATCTGGATACCACGCATCCAATTGGATTTGGATTTACCAACCGGAAAGTTTCTGTGTACCGGAATGCCCAAACATACCTTGCGCCAAGCATCAACCCATACAGTACGGTTGCGCAGTATACGGACAATCCTTTGATAGGTGGTTATTTACATCCTTTATCTGCCAAAAAAGTAAAGAATTCAGCCGCCATTATTGTGGCACAGGAAGGTGATGGCCGTTTAATTATGTTTTCAGATGACCCGAATTTCAGGGGGGCCTGGTATGGTACTAATAAACTTTTTTTGAACGCTTTGTTTTTTGGCAGTTTAACCAATGTTCCCAGGTTAAATTAAAAATTACAAGAGCCACTGTATGTGGCTCTTGTAATTTTTTCGAAAACTATATCAATTGCATTTTAGCAACTTTGGGATCTACATGTACGGTATCATGTTCAAAATCTAATTTGATGCGCCATTTCTGTAAAGTAGCGGCGCCAATAATGGCTTCTTCACTTAATCCGGGAACCACCAGAAATTCATCGCTTAATAACACATCTTCAATATAAAAATCAAGCAAAATCCTCTCTTTAATGATTATAAAATGGCCCTCGCTTGCAGTGGCAATTTTTCGCTCTCTCCCAATACCAGAGGGTGTACCTAATTCATTCAAAAAATCGGGGTTTATACAGGACAAATTCGCACCACTATCAAAGAGAGTGTACAATCGCCTCTCCCCCTCTGAACCAACATATAAAAGCGGTAGTTTAATTACTGACATATTCCTGATTTTAAATACAATTAACAAAACAAAAGCCACCTTTTCGGTGGCTTGCGTTAAATACGTGTTTAAAATACTTAGCTATACAATTCTTCCCGTAATTCCTTTACACGGTTGTCTTCCATGTATTCATCGAAAGTCATTAACCGGTCAATAATTCCTTTGGGGGTTATCTCTATAATACGGTTGGCAACGGTTTGCATAAACGTATGGTCATGCGAGGTAATCAATACCACACCGGGAAAAGTCTGGCAGCCTTCATTAAAGCTCTGGATACTTTCCAGGTCGAGGTGATTGGTGGGTTGATCCAGGATAACCAGGTTGGGGTTCTGCAACATCATACGGCTAACCATACAACGCACTTTTTCTCCCCCGCTCAATACATTTGTTTTCTTCTGGATATCATCCCCGCTAAATAACATCTTACCGAGAAACCCGCGGATAAAAGGTTCATCGGCATCGGTTACATGTGGGGGTACGTATTGGCGTAACCAATCCATCAATGTTAACCCCTCCGTAAAAAATTCCTGGTTCTCCTGTGGCAGGTAGGCTTTGGTAATGGTTGTACCCCATTCAAACTTACCGGTATCGGCCTTCATATTATCGGTAATGATCTCGAAGAAACTGGTAACCGCCAGCGGATCGCGGCTTAAAAATGCGATCTTCTCCCCTTTGTTGATGCTGAAATTCAGTTTATCAAACAGCTTCCGGCCATTCACACTTTTGCTCAGGTGTTCTACATTCAATATCTGGTTTCCCACTTCACGCTGTGGCTGGAAAATGATACCGGGATATTTCCTGTTGGATGGTTCGATCTCTTCAATGGTTAATTTTTCCAAGGCCTTCTTTCTCGATGTGGCCTGTTTACTTTTAGAAGCATTCGCCGAGAAACGCGCAATGAAATCCAACAGGTCCTTGCGTTTTTCTTCGTTCTTCTTATTCTTATCATTTATCTGTCGGCTGATCAATTGCGATGACTCGTACCAGAAAGTATAGTTACCGGTAAAGGTTTTAATTTTTGATCTGTCCACATCAGCGACGTGCGTGCAAATGGTATCTAAAAAGTGACGGTCGTGACTAACCACCAATACAATATTCTCATAATCGGCCAGGAAATTCTCGAGCCAGCCAATGGTTTCAATATCCAGGCCATTGGTAGGCTCATCCAGTAAAAGAATATCCGGGTTTCCGAATAATGCCTGTGCCAGCAATACCCTTACTTTAAAAGTACTGGGTATATTTTTCATAAGTACCTGGTGCATTTCTTCCTTAACACCCAGGCTGCTTAACAGGCTGCCGGCATTGCTTTCTGCTTCATAACCACCCATTTCACCAAATTCGCCTTCCAGTTCGCCCGCTTTCATACCGTCTTCTTCCGTAAAATCGGCTTTGGCATAAATGGCATCCCGTTCGTGCATCACATCCCATAAGCGTTTATGGCCCATCAGTACCGTATTCAATACCGTACACTCATCAAACTCAAACTGGTTCTGTTTTAGTACGGCCATACGTTCACCGGGAGATATTTCAACGTTTCCCTTGTTAGGCTCAATTTCGCCACTTAGTATCTTTAAAAAAGTTGATTTACCGGCACCGTTGGCACCAATTACGCCATAACAATTGCCTTTGATGAAATTGATATTTACTTCATCAAACAATACCCTTTTGCCATACGCAAGGGTTATATTTCTTGCACTGATCATTTTATTTGCGCTGTTTTTCGGCGGCAAAAGTAAGGCTTAGTGGCGGGATTTTAGGGATGATATTTGTGTTATGTATCCTATTTGATCTGTATTAAACCTGTATTTGGTCGGG
>JANXUL010000278.1 GCA_025356235.1 Bacteroidota bacterium | reverse complement strand
TATTAACGCGATGACCTATTATGGTTATTTAAAAGCTACTACCGGAAAGGAAATGGCCAATAATGTGGCAAAACTTTTACTGGGCAACCCTTTTTCTTTCCCGGAAACCTGGCATTCGGTAGCGTATTTTTCGTCATTTTTTATTTTATTGCCATCCATATTGGTGATCATGCTGGTAACTAATGAATATACGTTCAAAACCCACCGTCAGAATATTATTGACGGCTGGAGCAGGGCACAGTTCATTACCAGTAAATTGTTTGATGTAATGATCGTTTCAATCGTAGCCACTGTTGTATATCTTTTAGTAGCAGGTAGTTTTGGCATATATGCAGACAGTTCCAATTTATTCCAATGGAGTTCACAACTGCAGTATATACCTTTGTTTTTATTACAAACCTTTGCACAGTTATCTATTGCTTTTTTATTGGGATACCTGGTAAAAAAAGCTTTCATCGCTTTGGGTATCTTTCTTTTTTATTATTTGGTAGTAGAAAACATCGCTGTTGCGTATGCGAGGTTTAAAATGGATGATATTGGCAGGTTCCTGCCATTCGAAATATCGGACCGCATTATTCCTGCCCCTGCTTTTTTCTCAAGGTTTGGAAAGGATGCCAAGGCAAGTTACGACCATGCTTTAGGCCTTGTTCCCGAGCATGTTGCCTATACTATTGTATTAACCGCAGCTATCTGGCTGATTTGTTATGCGGTGCATAAACGGAGAGATCTGTAACTACCACTGTGAATCTCTGCTTACATCCGTAATCTTTGTGTTAAAAATAATTACTAACGCCTTAGTGGTTTTTTTAACACAGAGTGCACAGAGGGAGTTTATTTACTCAATACCGCTAATGCTTTTTCAATAGTCGGGTATTGAAAATTGAAATCGGTTGCTTGCATTTTACGGCAATTGACCGTGGCACTTTTTAACACTTCAATACTCATTTCACCCAATACAATTTTAAGAACCCAGGATGGGATATAGATGGGTATGTAAAAATTCCCCCGCATTTGTTTTGCCAAGGCGAGTGTGAGGTATTTATTGGTTACCGGGTGGCCGGCCACTGCATTATAAGCCCCGTTCATTTCTTCCTTTTCAACAGCTTGAATATACATACGACAAAGATCGTCAACATGTATCCAGCTAATTACCTGTTGACCATTACCTAAAATAGCGGCAATACCTACCTTTAACGGTTTCCTGAATTCTGCCAAAGCACCACCTGTATTACTTAATACAATACCGGTTCTTAATTTCACCAAACGTTTACCTGATTGTGTAACAGGTTCTATGCTTTCTTCCCATAGCCTGCAGGTTTCACCTAAAAATTCAGTATCAGCTTTTGCATCTTCTGTAAACCCGTTTTTACGGCTTGTATCAGTATCAGCGCCGTACCAACCGATAGCAGAAGAGCTGATAACAGCTTTTACCTGATTGGGTATTTCTGTCAATGCTTTCACAATAAGTGCACTGCTCTGGGTGCGGCTGTTAACGATCTCCTGTTTGCGTTTCTCACTCCATCGCTTATCAGCTACCCCGGCACCGGCGAGGTGTATAATGTAATCTGCCTTGGCAATAGCATCCTTGTCTATCGTCTGATTGGCAATATCCCAGTTAGCATAGGTAATGCATGATTGATGACCAATAACCGATGACTGACGACTCAGGATAATAACATCATATCCTTTCTCTATCAGCAATTCTGTTAACCGTTTTCCGATCATTCCTGTTCCGCCGGTGATTACTATTGTTGGCATATCTTTTTTTATTTTCGGCTTGATTTCTTATTATTAACAAAGATGGGTAATTAAAGTTTGGGGCAGGTACAAAACAAAACCCCCGACTCATCATCGGGGGCCACAACTAAAATCACGCTTAAAACACAACTTATAGCAAGCAAGGGTTAGTCAGGTTTTTTACCATCCAAAAAGGTATTGATGGTAGAGATCTGTGTTTGGTCATTCTCATCTTTTCCTACGGTGTATTTACTGTAAAAATTTTCTACAGAAGTAAGGGTGCTTCCAAACAATTCCATATTACGGCGAACATATGCCGGAACTGCATCAAATTCACTGTTAGATTCGGCAGTATTATTCATATTGAAAGAAAGGTTGCGGAGCTTCTGTATCCTCTCAGCTGCCCGTCGCTTTTGATCTTCCACTTCATCAAGCATAGAATCGTCTTCGAAAGAAGCCTGTGGTTGTGCCAGTGGTATAACGGGGGCGACTGTATTCTCCCTCATTACTAACTGCATCTCCCACTCCTCCGTTTTTTGTATGATTTGCGGAGCAGGTTCTGGTTGTTTCATTTCAACTACTACCGGTGAGTGTGTTTGTACTTCCTGTTCTGCGTAAATATTTGCCGGCTTACTTAATAAACCTGACAGCGAAGAAGCAGAAACGGTGGAAGGGCTTTCATTTAGCTGAAAGTCCATCATTTCTTCACGGGCCGTTTTTGGTACATGCACCTCTTCTACCGGGGTTACTACTTTTACTTCCTGGGTAATTTCTGTACTCAGTTCAAATTGTAAAATCATGGATTCTTTTTCTACATCCACTTCTTCCACCTTCTGAACTGGGGTTACCGTATTCGTATGCCTTCCAAAAATACTAAGCATTTCTTCTAATGGCATTGCTTCCTGCAAGCTAGGTGCCATCGGATCTTTCTCTTCAACAGGTGCCGCAGTTACTTCTTTAACAACCGGCTGTGCCGTTGCTTTAGGTTCTTCGGTTTCCATACCCAGCATCATTACAATCTTCTCTGGCTGAGGTGCTACTTTCTTTAGAGCTACTGGTTTTGCAAACGGGTCTTTGTGTTCAAATCCGGTGGCAATTAATGTAATGCCTATTTTTTTATCAAGGGTACTGTCGTAGCCCATTCCTACAATTACATCTGTATCCTGTCCCGCCTGCATGCGCAGGTAGTTGTTAATGGTTTCCATTTCATCCATGGTACACTCAAAATCACCTTCAGCACTGTTAATATTGATCAGGATCCATTTGGCTCCTTTAATATCATTATCGTTCAGCAAGGGAGAAGCCAATGCTTCTTCAATGGCACGTTGTGCCCTGTCTTCACCTTCTACTTCTGCTTTACCCAGAATGGCCACACCGCCATTTTTCATGACGGTACATACATCGGCAAAATCCACAATAATATGTCCGCGGCTGTTGATAATATCAGTGATACATTTAGCAGCGGTAGCCAGTACGTTATCGGCTTTGCCAAATGCTTCCTTCATTTTTAAATTGCCATACTGCATCCGTAATTTATCGTTGCTGATCACCAGTAACGTATCAACAAACGGCTTTAATTGCATGATGCCTTCTTCTGCCTGCTGGTGACGGCGAGGGCCCTCAAAACCAAATGGTGTGGTAACGATACCTACCGTTAAAATGCCCAAATCTTTACAGATCTGTGCAATGATAGGCGCCCCACCGGTTCCGGTTCCACCGCCCATGCCTACGGTGATAAATGCCATTTTAGTATTGACTTCTAAAATGCGTTTTATTTCTTCAAGAGATTCTTCAGTTGCTTTTTTACCTACCTGTGGGTCTGCACCGGCACCCAGGCCCTGCGTGAGGTGTGGTCCGAGTTGTATTTTATTGGGAATATTGCTTTGCTCTATCGCTTTGGCATCGGTGTTACAGATAATGAAATCAACACCTTCGATATTCTGTTCAAACATGAAGTTAACGGCATTACTTCCTCCACCCCCCACACCTAATACTTTGATGATGGAAGATTTTTGTTTGGGAAGATCGAAATGAATCATGGCGTACTTTTTTGGGTTAGTGATAAACGGGGGTCTAACAGGATGATTTATATACAAACGGCAATAAGCGCATATTTATTTTATCACCTGGTCTTCTTCTTCTTTAAACAGGTCTATGAGGTTGTTCTTAAACTTGTCCCAGAACTTCTGTTTCCTTATCGAAACATCAACAGATGCAACGGCTGAGGTAACATTTTCCTTGGTTAATTCAGTATTCTGTACCAGTGTTCTGGGTACTTCTACTTTCTTGAACTTCTCGGTAAACTCTTTGTACTTATGGTCATAATCGCTGTATCCTTTTAAGATCAGTCCGATACAGGTTGAATACATGGGCTTCTTCAATTCATCGATATGGTTTGGAGCGAGGTGCTCATTAGGCAAACCGATGCGGGCATTCAAACCGGTGGTATATTCGGTTAACTGGATCAGATGCTTCAACTGCGAACCACCGCCTGTTAAAATAATGCCGCCATTAAGTGCACGGCTATCAAGACCTACCTGCTTCAAATGATACGTAACAAAATCCAATATCTCGCTCATCCTTGCCTGTATGATGGCAGCCAGGTTTTTCACACTGATTTCTTTAGCGGGCATTCCTTTTAAACCCGGGATGGTGATATAGGCGTTGGTTTTAGCCTCATCAGACAATGCACTACCGAATTGAACTTTCATGGCTTCTGCCTGGCTTTTCAATACACCCAATCCCATACGGATATCGTTGGTAATATTCTCTCCGCCAAAAGGAATAACAGCCGTATGTTTCAGGATGCCTTCATAAAAAACGGCAAGATCACTGGTGCCACCCCCAATATCAAGTATGGCCACACCTGCTTCCATATCAATATCACTCATTACAGCACTGGCCGATGCCAATGGCTGCAAAACAAGGTCTTTGGTGGATAAGCCACTTCTCTCTACCGAACGGTTGATATTGCGGATCGCATTCCTGTCGCCGGTAATGATATGGAAATTCGCACCCACTTTCACCCCATTGTAACCAATGGGATCCTTAATATTCTGGATATTGTCTACATGAAAATCCTGCGGAATCACATCAATGATCTGGTCTCCGGCAGGAATAAAAGTTTTGCGCTGGTTAGCGATCAGTTGCTCAATTTCCGGGCGTTTGATCTCTGTATCCGGATCCTGGCGAACGATATCGCCACGGGTTTGCAGGCTTTTAATATGATGGCCCGCAATACCTACATATACTTCACTGATCTCAAGGTCGGGATTACTTTCGTAACAGTTTTCCAATGCCTGCTGAATGGCTTTGATGGTCTGATCAATATTCAGAACCTGTCCGTGCTGTACCCCATTGCTGTTGGCGCGGCCAAAACCCAGGATTTCCAGTTTGCCGTATTCGTTCTTTCTGCCGGCAATGGCTGCTATTTTAGTTGTTCCGATGTCAAGACCAACAATGATAGGTGATTCATTGTGATTCATACGTTTGTGTTTTAGTTGTGTTGTGATAGAATCTTTAAATATGCTTAGTTGTGTGTTTTTATCGTGAACCGTCAATCGTGAGCCATGAGTTGAAGATCATTTCTCACGACTCACAATTCACCACTCACGATCTACTTATTCTTCTCCATCACCGCTTTGGGTTGACTAACTTTTACCGCCGGCTTCTTGGTTATTTGTTTCCTGGCCTTCGGTTTAGGTTTTTTCCCCTTCGATAACGATTGTATGTTTGTTTTATTGTTTTTTACGACACTTGAATTTGTTTTTTCACTTTGTTTTACCGGTGGTTTTACTACAGGCCATACAGGCTTACTTTTTCTGACTGTATCTTTTACCGGTTTCTGCGGATTTGTTTTAGCTATTTCACTTAGCCCGCTGCTGTCGGTCATATCTCTCCGAGCTTCTGCCAGCAAGCTTTTCATAATCTCTAACGACCTGGCAGAATCGACCATGGATTTTGCTGTTCCTTTTTTTACCGCTACTACCTGCTTATCATATTGCACATCTAATTTCTCATAGGTATTGATACCATTTTGCAACCAGGCTTTCTGGTAAAAAGTATAGAGCCGTTTGAATTTTTTGTCAAGATCATCCGCATTACCCAATACCACAATATGGTCGCCAATTACGGGAACCAATTCAAAAGTGGATAGAGGGGTGATTGCTACCTGAGATACCTGTGCCATCCAAAATGAATCTGCCAGTATGTATTGGCCGAGTTTTACAATATTATTCAGCAAGGCACTATCCGGTCTAGCCAGCTTTTCTTTGTCTGAAGGGAACCCGGTAAATGTGGGCACCCTTGCAGAGAGTTTATCACTTAAGGGCAATCGTAACGAGCCACTATCCAGATAGAATGAACTTCCTTCTAAAGTAAATACCCTTGCCACCGGCTGCCTTTCTTCAATTTTCACCTGGAGTACCTGGTTATTATCAA
>JANXUL010000214.1 GCA_025356235.1 Bacteroidota bacterium | reverse complement strand
TATGTTACGGGGTATTAATCCAAATTTCTCTGGGCTATTCCCCACTTATAGGAAGGTTGTGTACGTGTTCCGCACCCGTTTGCCGGTCGCCGCCCAGTATTGCTACCTGCGCTGCCCCACGACTTGCATGTATTAAGCCTGCCGCTAGCGTTCATCCTGAGCCAAGATCAAACTCTCCATTGTAAATGTTGTTTGAACCTGACTATTACTCTCAATAAATTGAAATTAACAATCGGTATGTTGTTGTTTTTTTTGATTGCTGTAAACCTTACCATAAAATTTCAAAATTTTATGCTGCTGTTGCTTCCAAACTTTCAAAGATCTTTTGGCGTTACATTGCCACCCTTTTTATTGGGGTTGCAAAGGTAAGAGCCTTTATTTTAGTAACCAAAATTATTTGAAGAAATTTCAAACTTTCTTAGTTGTAAAAAACTACGTAAGAACTACCGTTTTTTTTAAACGGACGGCAAAGATAGGAGGGTATTTTTCTGCACCAAATTTTATTCAAATTTTTTCTTTCTCACTAACCCTTTTCTGCTTCAATGAACAACCGTTTTTGTTGAACGGGCGGCGAAGATAGGATTGTTCTGTTAACCACCAAATTTTTCTTTAAAAATCTGGAATTTTTTACCTGCCATTACATTCATTTCATTTACAAAGAACATCCTCTTTTTATAAAAGCGGGCTGCAAAGATAACCCCGGATTTCTTTTATCCAAATATTTTTCAGAATTAATTTCTCTCTCTCTGTTAAAATGCTTTGTTAGTAAGGGTTTCAAGGCATAAAAAAAATGCAGAAAGGATAAATAAGTACACTGATCATTACCCATCTGCCAATTAACAGATTTATAAAATGCCAGGCAGGACTATAAAAAGCCAGGTAGATGTAAATCATTCCTCACTCCTGCAGAAATTCCCTTAACTCTTTACCGTATTGTACATGCTTAAGAAACAACCCCTGTGCAGGCGTGGAAAAATAAGCTTTGGTGCAGTCTTTCGCCTCAATAATGGCCCTGAATTCAGTTACTGTAAGCTGGCCCCGGGCCAGCTTTACCATGGTGCCTACCAGCCCCCTAATCATACCCCTTAAAAAACGGTTGGCCTTTACCTGGTATATTAATGAAGCACCTTCCTGCTGCCACTCAGAGCGTTCTATAGTGCATAGAAAGTTTTTTACCTGCGTATTCCGTTTGGAAAAACTGGTAAAATCTGTGTATTCCATAAGTATATGCGCCGCTTCCTGCAGTAATCCCGTATCCAATGGAAAGGGATATAGCCAGCCCCTGTCTACCATAAATGGGTCTTTCTTCCTGTAAATGAAATAATCATACTCCCGGCCAGTGGCATCAAAGCGGCAATGGCACAGATCTGGTACGGGATAAATACCTTTCGCGGTAATATCTGCGGGAAGGATAGCATTCAGGTTATATACACTTGCTTTCTGAATAATTAAGTTAGTATCGAAATGGAAAAAATTCTGCAAAGCATGCACTCCGGCATCGGTTCTGGATGAACCGGTTAGTTCAAAAGACTGCCGGAACAGGGTTTGCAGGGCTTTTTCTACTTCTGATTGAATGGTATTTGCATTCTCCTGTACCTGAAACCCACTATAAGCCGTGCCTTTATAAGCCAATTCCAGAAAATAGCGTGGCATAAGGCTTATTTTGAAAGTAAGGTTTCTCTGAAAGTATGCGTAATAAAAGCAAATGCCTGAGCTGGTTGAGTTGGCCTCTCCCCATTTTTAGGAGAAGGGTTTAGGTTTTGTGTACCTGGTTTTTGAAGATCTCCCTTCAAAACAGGAATAAAAAGAGCCACAGTATCCGCTTTGCCGCGGTTAATAACGATATAAACCTGATCAATGCCACTGGCAGATGCCTTATCAAATATTTTCTGAACCCGCGATACAGTTACTTGGGACGGGGCTTTTTTTATTATGGTTTTTTCTTCTGCAGTCTGTACCGGGCTATTTTCGACCGGCTTTTGTACAACCGGATCTGCAGGTTTGTTAACCGGTAGCTGCACCAGTTCTTTTGAAGCCAGGGATCCTTTGATGATGCTGAAATTTACCATATCAAATAAACTCCAGCTATTATCAACTGCCTGTTTTAATGAGAAACCGCGGGGCTTATCGGCCACCGTACACTGAAAACTGTATTCCGGAAATTGGTTGCGCGGAAAAGCTATGACCAAAGTATGCTCACCGGCTGCTACCTGGGGTACTACAATGTAACCGGTAACAGATGAGCTGTAATTATTGCCATTCAACTGAACCACAAAGGGCTGGTTATTTTCTGACTGTATATGTATAAAATTCGTTTGCTGTGCTTGTAAGGTGGTCAGGAACAGGATGGCCATCAGCAGTACCAGGTATTTATATGTATGTTTTGTAATTGACATGAAGCAGTTTCTTTATACAAATCTACTTGAAATAAGCTTTTCACATTCAGTATGCCTCTTCTGCGTCTATGGCGGGTTCGTCTTTAACAAAATTGTGGCAGCACATTCCTTAATGGGATTTACCTTTAAGTTTCATAAAAATAACTTCATGAAGAAATTCTTATTACTGTTAACTATTTGTACAGCTAATTATGTTTTTGGGCAACAATCCATGCAAGGTAGGGATGCGTGGCAAAAGATGTACCGTGCTATGCCTACCAAAATCAACGACCTGGTTCATACCAAACTGGATGCGAAGTTTGACTACAGCAAATCATACCTGAATGGCAAAGTCTGGATCACATTGAAACCACATTTCTATGCAACCGACTCATTACGGCTCGATGCCAAAGGGATGAACATTAATATAGTAGCACTGGTAAAAGCAGGTAAAAACATTCCCCTTAAATATACCTACGACAGTATGTTCCTGGATATTAAGCTGGACAAAAGCTACAAACGCGATGAAACCTATACCGTGTATATTGATTATACCGCTAAACCCGATGAGTACCAGTCTGAAGGAAGTGCCGCTATAACAGATGCAAAAGGTTTGTATTTCATCAATCCAAAAGGGGAGGATAAAACAAAGCCTACACAAATATGGACCCAGGGTGAAACAGAAGCCACTTCTGTATGGGTTCCTACCATTGACAAGACCAACCAGAAAACGACACAGGAATTTAATCTCACCGTGCCCGCAAAATATGTTACACTATCTAATGGTAAAATAGTGTCGCAAAAAGCCAATGGAGATGGCACCAGGACTGATACCTGGGTGATGGAACTACCGCATTCGCCTTATCTGTTCTTTATTGGCATAGGAGATTATGCCATCGTGAAAGACAGTTATAAGGGTAAAGAAGTAAATTATTATGTTGAGAAACCTTATGAAAAAGTGGCGCGTAAAATTTTTGGCTATACCCCGGAAATGATGAAATTCTTTTCGGAAAAAGTAACAGGTGTTGAATATCCCTGGGTTAAATACAGCCAGATCGTTGGCCGCGACTATGTGAGCGGTGCCATGGAAAATACCACCGCCACCTTACATCAGGAAAGTGCGCAGCAGGATGCACGTGAACTGATTGATGGGAATAATTGGGAAAGCACTATTGCGCATGAATTGTTTCACCAGTGGTTTGGTGATTATGTAACAGCCGAAAGCTGGAGCAACTTAACCGTAAATGAAAGTTTTGCCGATTACAGCCAGTTGTTATGGCTTGAATATAAATATGGTGCCGATGAAGCAGGTTTCGAAAATTTCAATGAGATGAACCAATACCTGGGCCGTTCTACTGAAAAAAATAAAGACCTGGTTAGGTTTTTTTATAATGATAAGGAAGATATGTTTGACCTGGTAAGTTACCAGAAAGGTGGCCGCATCTTACACATGCTCCGAAATTTTGTGGGCGATGATGCTTTCTTCAAATCATTGAATGAATACCTGACTGCAAACAAATTCGGCAATGGCAGTGCTGTTAAATTGCGCCTTGCTTTTGAAAAAATAACCGGTAAGGACCTCAACTGGTTCTTTAACCAGTGGTATTTTGGCAATGGTCATCCGAAATTAGAAATCAGTTATGGATACGATGCCCCAACACAAACCTCTAAAGTATATATTAAACAAACCCAGGCGGGCGACAAACTTTTTAAATTGCCGGTTGCCATAGATATTTATCATGGCAGTAACAAGAAACAGTATACTGTTTGGGCAGAAAACAAAGCAGATACTTTTTCTTTCCCGGTTTCTTCCAGGCCAGACCTGATTAATGTTGATGCAGATAAGGTGATTCTTGCAGAAAAGAAAGATGATAAAACATTGGCTGAATATATCCATCAATATACCTATGCCGGCAAGTATTTAGACAGAAGGGAGGCCCTTGAGTTTGCAGCAAAAAATACCAGCGATGCTGCTGCCTATCACTTACTGGTTAAAGCTTTGAGCGACCCTTATTACCGTATACGTGCGAGAGCCATCAATAATTTCGGTACAGCTAAATTAGATGCAGATGCCATCAGCAAAATGGAAGCCATTGCAAAAACGGATGACCACCGTGTTGTAAGAGCCGCCGCCATTGATGCATTGGCCAAACTAAAGAATAACAGTTATAAAGACTTCTTTGTACAATCCATCAAAGATTCCTCTTATTCAGTTGCAGGTGCCGCATTAGAAGCTTTGGGCGGCATCGATGGCAACCAGGCGTTTGCATTAGCCAATACATTGACAAAGGAAACATCTAAAGCCCGGTTAAGTTCTGCCATTACCAGCGTTATCGTTAAATACGGAGATGAAACTGCCTTTGATTTCATTGCTCGTAAATTTGAGGTAATGCCACTTACGCAGGCTAAATTCACCGCCATTGGTTCCTTTGCAGAATTTTTAGGTAAAGTAACCAATATGCAGAACTTTAAAAAAGGTGTTGATCTGATTGTGAAATTCAGGGATGATATACCAGCTCAATCCCGGACGCAAACAGATCCTTATATCAATGGCATCGCTTTGAAAGGGATTGTTGATAAGAAAGAAGCAGCGGGTGCCAAAGAAATGGCCGATTATGTAAAATCAAAATTGCCGTTGGATAAAAAATAACTATCAATTGAATTGAAAGTAAAATGAAAAGCCATCCCTGCAATGGGATGGCTTTTTTGGTTGATGTTGGGAATGAAACCCGGTACAAGGTATTATTAAGATTACTCCTTCGGTAATTTTTGAACAGTAGTTACCTAAACTTTAGCAATTCGCGATTAACAACTGTTGTTGGTCATGCAAACAATGGCGAAGCAACAAAAATAGGCGAAAGATGATACTGATCGTTTATTCTACAGTAGTCATAATGGTTCCTTTCACGGTAACCGGTGCATTCATACCCATCACTTCTGCGGTTCCAGACATGTCTATGGATGATCTTTCGCTGATCAGTAAGCCATTGCTGGTATTATATATTCTAACGGAAGTGGTGCTACCTGTCATTTTTTGTTTGATTTCTATTCCGCTTTGTTTGATGGTACTACTTATTTTCAAATCAGTATTTACCGTTACTTCTACCAATGCCTTTTCTACTTTTGTAATGGTATATTGATTGATCACGCTTGTTTCAGCAGAAACGATTGAATCTGCCCAATGATATCCTTGTTTTAATTGTTCTTGAGGCAATGCTAATATTAGCTTGGCTGCATCTACAGAATTATCACCACCTATTTGGGGTGTATAATTACTAAGTTCTGTTTTACTGATCGTTTTTCCATGTTCAACAGTAATTTCCTGAGGTTGGTTCAGCATTTTAAACACTTCCGCCATTTGTGGATCGTTACGGTTGCTTTCATTATCAGAATCAAAATTTTGTTCCTGTCCCATCGCATTCACTGACCCGGTTATTCTTTTGAGGGAAGATGCCAGTGTATATCCATGCGTATTGATTTGTTTTATTTCTATTTCAATAATATTTGTGCTACTGGCATTTACATCAGCCTGCTGTCCCATGATAGTCATGCCGGATATTGTTTTCGTTTCGGTAAACACCTTGTATTTTTTACCAATTGTCAACCTGATATTTTGGGCATTTATTATGCCTGCAGCGAGAAGGGTAATACAGAGGAAAGAAAATTTATGCATTGTAATCATTTCCGATAGTTACGTTTATTTTACCAGCTTCCGCCTGCACCGCCACCGCCGCCACTTCCGCCACCGAATCCGCCAAAACCACCGCCACCGCCACTGTCACCACCACCCCAACCGCCGCTGCTTCCACCACCACGTCCACCGCCCAGTAATGAGGATAATAATAAAGCTTGTGCCACATTACCAAATCCGCTTCTGCCGCCACCCATACCCCCACCACCGCGACCACTTCTAGCAATAATCATTATAATAACAAATACGATCACAATAAAAGTGAGGATGGAACTACCGCTACTCCCTCCCTTTCCCTGCCTTTCTGTTTTAACTTTATATTCGCCCACAGCGGCTTTTGTTAATGCATTGATGGCATTATCAATACCCCTGTAATAATTCTGTTCTTTAAATTGGGGAACGATTTCATTCCTGTAAATACTGGATGCCACCACATCCGGGATAGCCCCTTCCAGTCCGTAGCCTACTGAAATCCATACTTTCCGGTCGTCAATTGCGGCGATAATCAGGATACCATTATTCGTTTTTTTATTTCCGATACCCCATTCACGAAAAAGTTTTACTGCATAATCTTCAATAGCATAATCACCGAGTGTTTTTATCAGTACCACAGCGATCTGGTTGGATGAACTATCGTCCAATGCCACCAGTTTACGTTCTAAAATTTCTACCTGTTCGGGTGATAGAACATTGGCTGCATCATTTACCAGCCTCGGAGGATTTGGTTTTGGCAATACATTCTGGCCAAAACCAAGAGTGAAAGAAAAAACAGTAAATAGTATGAAAACTAATTTCTTCATTAATGTAGTTTAGCAACCGGTTTTACTTTCCGAACACAATATCATCAGGTAACTCATTCTTATCCATTGTATCATCATAGGGAAAATGGGTTTCCAATGCCTTCCCTATCTGATGAATTATTTCCGTTATGCCTGCTGCATAATTGGTTTTATTAAAATGGTCTAACATTTTTTTTACTTCCTCATTCCAGAAAACATGGCCTACTTTGGCATGGATACCTTCATCGCCATATACTGCCAGTTGCCTGTCTTTCATAGCCACATAAATCAATACCCCGTTACGTTCGGTTGTTTCGGTCATGTTTAATGCATGAAATACTTCTTTCGCACGTAATACCGGATTTACCAGGCGGCAATGGCTTTCCACATAAATCCTTACTTCGCCACTGGTGAGGTGTTCGGCTTTTTGGATAGCCTGCACGATTAACTGTTTTTCTTCGGCAGAAAAATAATCAACAGGTTTGCTTTTGAATAATCCGAACATGAAAGTGAATTAGAATTTTACTTCAGGTGCTTTTTCGGAACCTGCCTCTGCTTTGAAACCTTCTTTGGCTTTAAAGCCGAACATGCCTGCAAAAAAGTTCATTGGGAAAGAGCGCACTTTTACATTATATGCCTGGATTGCATCGTTGAAATCGTTACGTGCTACTTTGATACGGTTCTCGGTACCTTCCAGCTGTGCCTGTAAACCACGGAAAGCATCGTTTGCGCGGAGGTTGGGATATTGTTCAGACACTACCAACAAACGACCAAGTGCCTGAGATAACTGCCCCTGGCTGGCCTGGAACTGCTGTAATTTTTCAGGTGTAAGGTCTTTGGCATCCACTTTCATTTGCGTGGCGCTTGCCCTTGCTTCAATTACTTTAGTTAAAGTGGTTTGTTCGAAATTGGCTTCTCCTTTTACGGTATTAACCAGGTTAGGAATCAGGTCTGACCGGCGCTGATAATCACTTTGCACTTTATTCCATGCATTATTAACGTTTTCATCCTGCTTAACCAGTCCGTTATAACCATTGCAGCCCGACCATGCCAAAATAACAACTAAGGCCAGGATTACTATCAGTGTAATGTTTTTGGTACTCATACAAATTTAGATTTAAGTGTAATTTACTTGTTTGTCGTAAAACCAGTGTGAATATTACAAAACAGGTGCCGTGCCGGGAAAGCTGGCATTTTGGCGGATGCTTTTTTCGTTAGAGATGGTTTAACAGCTTCCATAGATTTGGCGGGTATGTGTTTTAATAACCGTTTATCGCTGCGATTCCGGGGAGCACTTTTCCTTCGAAGTATTCCAATAAAGCACCGCCGCCGGTAGATACATAACTTACTTTATCTGAGAAACCAAATTGATTTACTGCG
The DNA here is from genome assembly GCA_025356235.1 of Bacteroidota bacterium. Lineage (GTDB taxonomy): Bacteria > Bacteroidota > Bacteroidia > Chitinophagales > Chitinophagaceae > Sediminibacterium. The sequence goes on along the minus strand of JANXUL010000214.1, from coordinate 16,837 downwards.
GCTACACTGTCTCCCCCACCTACCAAGGAGAAAGCTCCGGCCTCGGTAGCTCCGGCTATTGCTGTGGCAATTGTTTTGGTTCCATGTTGAAATTTTTCCATTTCGAAAACGCCCATGGGGCCATTCCATAAAATGGTTTTGGATCGTTTAATGCAATTGGTGAATTGTTCGCAGGCATTTACACCAATATCAAGTCCCATCCAGCCGTCGGGGATATCATTACTGGGGGCCGAAGAGATATTGGCGTCGGCAGCAAATTTATCTGCGATTACAGAATCGGAGGGCAGGTGAATGCATACGCCTTTGGCTTCTGCTTTTTTTAATAATTCAAGGGCCGTATCAAGGCGGTCCATTTCGCATAAGGAGTTACCTATTTTACCACCTTCGGCTTTCATAAATGTATATGCCATACCACCGCCGATGATGATATCTGTTGCGCGTTCCAGTAAATTTTCGATGATCAATATTTTATCACTCACTTTAGCACCGCCGATAATAGCCGTAAAAGGTTTTTCGCTTTTATGCATTATTTTTTCTGCACTGGCCACTTCACTTTCCATCAGCAGGCCGAACATTTTCTTTTCGCCCGGAAAAAATTGCGCAATCACAGCTGTTGAAGCATGCGCACGGTGGGCTGTTCCGAATGCGTCGTTTACGTATATATCACCAAGTTTACTTAGTTTTTCTGCGAAAGCGGTATCGCCATTTTCTTCTTCTTTGTAGAAACGAAGGTTTTCTATGAGTAATACTTCACCGGGCTGAAGGGAAGCCGCTTTATCATAGGCTGATGCACCAATGCAATCATCTGCAAATTTTACAGTGGCGCCATTCAATAATTTAATGAGGTGGTTTACCAGGTGTTTTAAAGAATATTTATCGGTTGGGCCATCTTTAGGGCGGCCGAGATGGCTCATTAAGATCACACTTCCCCCATCGCCCAATATTTTTTGTATAGTGGGAATGGTCCCTTTCATCCTGGTATCATCGGTGATGTTGAATGATGCATCTAAAGGCACATTGAAGTCTACGCGAATCAATGCTTTCTGGCCCTTGAAGTTGTGGTCTGCGAATTTGCTCATGGTTATTAATTTGAAAATGTGACAGTTTGAAAATTTGAAAATGGCATTAAATATAATGTGGCAATTCAATAATGCTTTATTGCATTTTCAAATTGCCACATTTTCAAATTTTCAAATCAGTTATTTAGAGATCAACCCCGCGAAATATTTTACTGTACGAACCAGTTGGCTCACATAGCTCATTTCATTATCGTACCAGCTAACCGTTTTTACCAGTTGTGCGTCGCCAACGGTTAATACTTTGGTTTGTGTAGCATCGAATAAGGAACCGAAATGTGTGCCGATGATATCTGTACTTACAATTTCATCTTCGTTATAACCGAAGCTTTCATTGCTGGCGGCTTTCATTGCTGCATTGATTTCTTCCGGCGTAACTTTTTTACCGAGTACACTAACCAGTTCTGTTAATGAACCTGTAATCGTAGGAACGCGTTGTGCGCTGCCATCTAATTTGCCTTTCAATTCGGGCAATACCAGGCCAATGGCTTTGGCAGCTCCGGTGCTGTTGGGAACAATGTTTGCTGCAGCCGCTCTTGCCCTGCGAAGATCGCCTTTCGGATGTGGCGCATCTAACGTATTCTGGTCATTGGTATATGCGTGAATGGTTGTCATGATACCGGTTACAATACCATATTTATCATTCAGCACTTTTGCCATTGGGGCCAGACAGTTAGTGGTACATGATGCGCAGGAAATAATGGTTTCACTTCCATCGAGGATGGCATGGTTTACATTAAATACCACCGTTTTCAGGTCGCCGGTTGCGGGTGCGGAAATAACCACTCTTTTGGCTCCAGCGGTAATGTGTGCTGCAGCTTTGTCTTTATCAGCAAAGAAACCGGTTGATTCGATCACGACATCCACACCGTGCGTGCCCCATGGAATTTGTGCGGGGTCTTTTTGTGCATATATTTTTACTGTATCACCGTTTACTACGATTGAATCTGCGGTTGAAGTTACTGTAGCACCTTCAAAACGGCCCTGGGCGCTATCATATTTTAATAAGTGTGCCAATACCTGCGGGCTTGTGAGATCATTAATGGCTACTACTTCTATACCTTCCATATTGTAGATCTGGCGAAACACTAAACGGCCGATACGTCCGAAACCGTTAATAGCAACTTTTACTGTACTCATTGAATTCCGTGTTTTAGGTGTAAATAAATCTAAACGAGTGGCAAATTTACAAGGAATGCCATTATTATAATGATATTTTTTGGTGGATGGGGGCGTGAGTGGTGAGTAGTGAGTGGTGAGTTTTTTAAAGGTGTATAACTCACTACTCACCACTCACAATTAAGCCCTGTTCATTAACGCTAAATGCCTGTAAACACTGGAAAAGGCATAAATTAGAAAAATGTTTTGGCAGAAAAGGGTCATGGGCCTATTTTTGCGTCCCGATTAACAAAAATGGCCGGTTCGTCTATCGGTTAGGACAGCCCCCTTTCACGGGGCAAAGACGGGTTCGATTCCCGTACCGGCTACGAAACAATTTCGCTGAAAGTCCCATTAGTCTTGAACTGGTGGGATTTTTTTGTGTCATATAGTAACGTTTTAGTAACGGTTCTGACTAAGTAAGTTCTTTTATTCTATTCAGCCAAATGCGTATCAGCGCCTCTTTTTAGCCTGATTTTCAGGCAATGGGCTTTGTGGGATAAAGTCATGCAACTGGCATTCGAACTCTAAAGCAAGCTTATTGAGGTGGTTTAAATTGTATTTGGTAGGATAATTAGTGCTTAAGTCGTTATTTTGGAGTAATTAAGAAAGAGATCTATATGTATAAATTATTACACTTTTTAGAAACAAGATTATATATTATCAGTACACAATATGAATGTAGAATAAATGTAAGGCTGTAAAGCTCTTTCAATGACTTGGCGTGAAGCGGAAGAGTATTTAAAATGTCGTCTGGCGAGGTGATTTCATTACTGACTACTGCCGGAGTAAGACCTTTTAACCTGATTTTAAACCATCATCAAAATTTACATAATGGATTTTGATAACAACTCGCAATATTTATTTGCAATCTCATAATCAGATAGACTGGGTTTAATTAATTTACTAAAATATTCAATTGTTTTAGTACTTGTATGTATTGATTTTAGTAGACGAGAAAGACTGTAAAAGAGACTAATTTTCTCAAGTTTATATCCATGAGAAAAATTGTCATTTTCGGTTAAATTAAATTCAATTTCATTGAATTTTTGTCCATAATATAAAATTAGTGAATCAGGAGATTCGCTTTTTGAATTAGGGAGAAAACTATACAACTCAATATAATTATAGATATTGTTAGAATCGACATTTTTGGTATAGATAATATCAGATGATTTAACGAAATCTAATGACCATTTTAAGAGTGCTTCTTCTTTAAAATCTGATAATGTCTTGGTTATTTCTATCACAGAATCATTCGTTATTGAAAAACCACGTTTATCACTATTTCGAAATGCAAAATACTGAGTCTTTTGATAAATATGCTTCTCACTATCAGTTGCCTCACCACCTTCAAAAGACGAAAGTGTAGATTGTATACTTGGTTTTGAGACTTTATATAGAGTTAATGTATTAAAGTAGAATATTGTTATACTATCCCGGAGTGTTAATGGATCAATAGACGAACTGGAAATTATTGTTACAGCGGGAGGATTTTCTTTTAATTGTGCAGACAATGAAAGTATGCAAAGTGACATACAACCAAAAGAATAGATTCTTTTTAGCATTTGTATTAAAAATTAATTTAATTTTTCCAAAAGATTCTCTATGGGCTTTCAAGAAATACTTGTCATTCTCACAATTGTGGTGCCACTAATCTGTCTAATAGACTTTTTTTTCATTAATACAAGATCAAACCAACATTTGGTATACAACTTGGTAATGGTATTATTAATCATATTTCTCCCCGTAATTGGTCCTATTACATATATAGTACTGAGAAAAAAAAATAATCGAAGTAAAAAATGATACCCAAAATAGTGGTTGGGTATCATTTTTTATGCATAAATAAATTAATTCCAGACAATAGTAGCTCTATTATTTGTGACATTTATTTGAACTGAGAAAGTATATCGTGCACCAATTGTTCCAACCCCCATTGATACTGAATTTCTAGCGTGCACCGTAAATCCTACAAGATTTCCAGATGTATAAATATCCGTAACATTTGTCTGATTCCACGCTCCTACAAATACACTAACAGGTGATGCAAGCCGCCCTCCACCCATTGGTACAGTAACTACAGATTGGTCATCAAGTGTATTGGTAGCGGGGTCTATATTAAATGTAATATCTAGTCCTGATGCTGCAAATGCATCGGTATTATTAAAATAATATTGCTTTTTTCCATTTGCTAATGTTGTAACGTTAGCATCATAAAAACCAGGAGCTCCAGCAATTGGAGCATTAGCATCCATCACAGCTTGATCACCATAGTTTGAATATAAAGAAGCATAGTTGCTCCCTAAATAAAAGTAAACTGTTATCTTTTACTTTTATTTGGATATTCCAGTAAATAGTCTATTTGCACGATGATCTGTTGGAAACGATCAATTCAAGTTTTTTTTCTGGTATTGGCTGTATTAACCGGCCGCGGGCAACAATTGCCATTTAATCAGCTGGATTCTTTCGCTGGAAGGGTCATAGGTGCACTCAGGTCGCAAAAAGAAGAAAGAGCTTACATTAAAACGGACAAGTCCTTTTACACAGCCGGTGAAAAAATTTGGTTCCGCTCTTTCCTTGTCGATAAATACACTGGCAAGCTCTCAGCAAAAAACAACTTGTTATTTATTGATTTAGTTAATGAAAATGACAGGGTAATTGAGAAAGCTTTGCTACAAGCCTCGCAATTCAAAACGGACGGTAACCTCTTATTGGGCGACACTTTACCCACTGGATTTTACTGGTTACGGGTCTACACGAAAGACATAGTATTACATCACATCGAAAACATAGGCGTACAGCCAATTTATGTTGTTAGTCCCGATAGGCCAGCAGTAAGAAATAATAATACTGGTAACCAACCCAGCGTTGAGTCGGAATTGAATACTGGAAAACTCCAAATGGACTTTTATCCTGAAGGAGGTACAATAGTCAGCGGCGCAAATACAGTAATCGCTATAAGGATAAAAGATGAAAAAGGAGCTCTTCAAAACATTTCTGGTTTTGTGAAAGATGACCGGGATTCGGTGGTTGCTTCATTTCGGTCGAATGCATATGGTCTTGCAAAAGTCACTTTTTTCCCGTCAATATGGAGGAAATATAAAGTGCATTTAATACAGGCCGATAAGCAGGAAAATGTCTTTCCTTTACCTAAAATTAATCCGTTCTCCGCGCAATTGGCCGTCATTGACTATAAAGGTTTGAAAAAAATGCGCGTAATACTTGAAGATTCTATTTATACAAAAGACAAAAAGACATATATCATCGGCCTATCCGGCGACAGTCTTTGCTTTGCCGGGATAGGAAACGGATCTTACGAGGTTACCATTCCAGAATCACAGTTTCCATATGGTGTTGCTCATTTCCTGTTACTGGATGAACAGCAGCATTTACTCAGTGAACGAAAAATGTTTATTTCCGGCAATAAATTGAACGTAAAACTTACCCCCGACAAAACGTCGTACACGGCCAGACAAAGAGTTCTGGTTGACATCAGTGTTAGCGATGCAAATTACCGCCCGGTTATTGCTTCAATGTATGTAAAAGTAATTGACAGTTCAGTGGCTGATAAAATTCACCAGGTAACTACAAGCAACCAGCACTTTGAAGGATTAACAGATTTTAGCCAATGGGAATTACTTGATAGGACATATACCGAAGAGGAACTTGATATGTTAATGTTAACTCAACAAAAATCGTTTAGGGATATTATAAATTCTCTGCAGGTTCAAACAGGAAGAGTCAATATAAACAGTGAATTTGATAGTTCCTTTTATATTAAAGGAACTATCACAGACAAGAGAGGAAAATCCCTGGAAAATAAAATTGTAACACTCTTTTCAGGTTCCAAAAATATTTTGGCACTTGCAGATACAACAGATACAACTGGTTCATTTTGTTTTCCACTGATCTCTTTTTATGACCAAACCAAATTTAATATCCAGGTTACAGATAAAAGAACATTACCTATAGAGTCAGAAGTTACTCTGCACACGCTACTTCATTTTCCGAATTTTGTTACTCCTTCATACCTTAAACAAACTTTTACGATTGATGGTGTAACAGAATTTTTCACCAATCAAAGAAAAATATCTGTACAGGATACAATTGTCATGGGGAAAGGTTGGCTTAAAGAAGTGATTGTCCATTCCACTGTTAAAAAACCAGCGCAATATAACAGGGATAAGCGGGTTAGTTCTTTCTCAAAGATCCTTACCAGTAAAATGCTACAAAATGGAGGTGATAATAATATTGGATATGCATTATTTAAGATTCCTGGCATCACATTGCGTGACGGTTTCCTGGTATTCAGAGGAGGTAACAGTTTTCATCACCCTTCCCCTGCCGATGAACCACTTCTCATAATTGATGGTGTGCCGGTCACACCAGATAATATTCCTGATCCTACGAATCCAGGAAGTCCTTTATTACAATACTTACGCATGTTTGATTTCAGGATCGTTGATTTTATCGAAGTGCTTATGGGGCCGGAAGCTGCTTTTTTTGGTTCACGCGGGTTTAATGGAGTGATATTGATCCATACAAAAACAAAGCAGAGCGATATTGGGGATGCGTCACCCAATAGTTTAAAATATTTTATTTTGCCAGGCTACCAGCTCCCAGTCGAATTTACTCAGCCCGAATATTCAACTAAAGAAAACAGGGATGCTAAATTCCCGGACAGGCGGGTCCTTCTTTACTGGAATGGGGACGTTATCACAGATGAAAAAGGAAAAGTATCGATTGGATTTTTTACGGCTGATCCAGAGACACGTTACTTTATCACAGTTACTGGTATTAGCGCCGATGGCAGAATGGTAAATAAACAAATAACAATAAACAGAAAATAATGCCCGGCTATTCAGAATAATAAACCACTGATCGCATTTTATTATCGGGAACATTCACCGTAAACGCTTTGCTGCCACCCAATTACCTATACCTATATTTTGACAATAGTATACATTTGTATTTTCAGCCGGTTTGAATGGCAACAATTTTATGATGCATGGTCAACAAACTATTGGTAAATAAATCTTTGCCAGAATTTTATTATCGAGTGATTTATACACTGTACAATTAATTATATCCTTGACTAACCAATATTGGCCTACCCAAAGGGAACTTACGAACATACCTTCTCTAATAACATTTGCAAAATGCTAATATTAAAAACGGGGCTTATTCAGTTCCTACCGACAATTGATTCTGAACGAGACAGTAATAATCTCCTTTCTTTGAGGTTAATTCCCCATGCGTCCCGGTTTCAACAATTCTCCCATCGGCAAGAACAATAATCTGATCTGCATTCTTGACGGTACTTAAGCGATGAGCCACAACCACAACAGTTCTACCTTTAAAAAAGGTATTTAAATTACCCATTATTACCTTTTCATTATTAGCGTCCAGTGCATTGGTTGGGAAAACCACTAATTTCGTACCATTGGTACTATTCGTGGTTACCCCCTTATAATATATTTTTGTTTCGTATTTATAAAATTAATCCAACTGTTTGCTACTCAATACTTGTAGGGGATCATTTTGATCTGGCGAAGAGGGGTTATTGAAAAATGGAGATGATAGGTCAAGGAGCGCTGGGGAATGGGGATCAATGGGCATGGATTTTCCACCTCTAACAGCAATGAAACCTCCCCCGGGTTAGCTGTAAAAACAAAACATACAGAAATATAATACGCTTTACCAACGAACAATGAACGAAGGATGGACGAAAGATGAACGAAGCTACTATGCCTGGCACGCGGGAAGGGGTCGGATAGGGATGGAATGGAGTATGAAGATACCCCGGCGCTACACTGCCTGGGTATAGTATAGGTAAAGGAATTCATTTAGCTAAGAACTACTTAACAAACCTGCTATATGGCAAGAACTTCTAAAAACTCTCTTTTAAAAGGCATGAGCGGATCTATTGGCAAACAGTTGGTATTTAAAGTGTATGACGGTATGACGGTTGTATCTAAATACCCGGATATGACGAGGATTAAACCGAGTATGTGGCAAAAAGAAAGCCGAAGCCTTTTCAAGAAGGCTGTTGCTTATGCCCAGACCATTATACGCAACCCTGAAGCCAAACGGGCTTATGCTGCAAAATTACCCAAAGGCAAATCGGTTTATCATGCCGCATTGCAGGAGTTTATGAAAAAGGGTGGCAAAGTTTAGCCGGCTATGGCTGAAATATTGTTTATAATACCGGTGTTTTACCCGGTAGCATACCCACTTATCTTTTATTATGTATTTTTTTTGCAGCAACGAATGATTTATAAATATCATTATTTCGTTCCGTTTAGCCTGACAATATTCATGATCCGGAAATAATCGCAAGAGCCCAATAGAATCTATTTTATTGTACGCTGAGAATGATTGCGGAACGCGCACACACTAACGGCCCTGTATTCAATGCAGGTAATTTGCTTCTGCCTCAACATTCGCACCATTCGAATTATGGGCGGCTGCCCTGAAAACGTAATTCAGGATTTATTGTTCCAGGGTAAACCTTAGTTTGCGGATCCTGGTCTTTATTTCAACCAGTTCTTCGTAAAATCCGGTGGTTGCAAATCAAGAATACGCGTAGTTTTTATTAACCTATGCTTATTTATTTTTTTCATTTCCTGTAATTATTATATTAGCTCTTGATCTTTTTTTTAAACAGCTGATTTATATAAGTTTTAACGTATTGTACTATTAAAATATTTAAAACAATAGACGATTTATATTACTAGAACCAACCATTGAGTAAGGATTGATATAAAAATTCTAATCAGTCCATGTGGACGGGCCTCTTTGGGGTCGATGTCAAGCGAAGGCGAAGACAGACAAAATGATGCGCAGCACATTTTGTCAGAGGTCAAAGCAGCCCGGTAACAAGGACGGGGCCTAGCGGCCGTGAGCGACAATGGTTCATGAATAAAGAACAGTGTCATTTTAAAGGATACAAAACATATATTTCTTGGTAGCACAACACGTTAATAGTTTTATTCCATATTCTATTCCTGAAGTTAATTCAATAAGCTATAGGTTTATCCATTAACCACTTACCCGCAAGATTACTATCTTCAAATAAATTTTTCAGCTATGGGTTCTACATTACGCAGCCAAAACTGGTTTGGTAAAGAAGGTAAAGATGGTTTTATATACCGAGCATGGATGAAGAACCAGGGTTTCCCGGATTTTGAATTCCGCGACAGGCCCGTAATCGGAATTTGTAATACATGGTCTGAACTAACACCCTGTAATGCACATTTTAGGGAGCTTGCCGAATCGGTTAAGCGAGGCATATTACAGGCAGGTGGTTTCCCGGTTGAGTTTCCGGTGATGTCGTTGGGTGAAACACTGATCAAACCAACCGCCATGCTCTACCGCAACCTGGCAAGTATGGATGTGGAAGAATCTATCCGTGCCAATCCATTGGACGGCGTTGTGCTGTTATGTGGTTGCGATAAAACCACCCCATCCCTGGTAATGGGTGCATGCAGTGTAAATATTCCGACCATTGTAGTTTCAGGTGGCCCAATGCTTACCGGCAAATTCAGGGGTAATGATATTGGCACCAGTGATATCTGGCGCTTTAGTGAAGATGTACGCACAGGAAAAATGTCGCAGGAGGAATTGGGATTGGCAGAAGCTGCCATGTGCCGCAGCCGCGGCCATTGTGCCGTAATGGGTACCGCTTCCACCATGGCCTGTATGGTGGAATCACTCGGCCTTTCTTTACCGGAGAATGCTTCCATACCGGCTGCAGATTCTAGAAGAAAAGTGCTCGCACAATTATCAGGATTGCGTATTGTTGAGATGGTAAAAGAAAACCTGAAATTATCTGATATACTTACCAGGGAAGCATTTGAGAATGCCATTATGGTGAATGCGGCTATTGGTGGGTCTACCAATTTTGTGATCCATCTTTTAGCCATTGCCGGCAGGATAGGCGTGCCTTTGCATTTAAATGATTTTGATACGTTCTCATCTAATATCCCACTGGTGGCTAACCTGCAACCTTCGGGGAAATATTTTATGGAAGATCTCTATTATGCCGGCGGCCTGCCAGCCGTGATGAAAGAACTTGCTGATTTTTTACATCAAAAACCTGTTACCGCTAATGGCAAGACAGTAAAAGATAATTATACCGGTGTGGTATGCTATGACAGAAATATTATTTCAACAACAGAAAATGCATTCAACCCCATATCGGGTATTGTGGTTGTAAAAGGGAATATTTGTGAAGATGGTGCCGTGTTGAAGCCCTCAGCAGCCTCGCCCCATTTAATGAAACACAAGGGCAAAGCAATGGTATTTGAAAATATTGAAGACTACAAACACCGTATTGATGACCCTGCGTTGGATGTAGATGAAAACAGCGTACTTGTTTTAAAAAATGTTGGTCCAAAAGGATACCCCGGCATGCCGGAAGTAGGCAATATGGGCCTGCCAAAAAAATTACTGGAAAAAGGCGTTACTGATATGGTGCGGATTTCTGACGGAAGAATGAGTGGTACCGGATTCGGCACCGTGGTATTACATGTTTGTCCCGAAGCAGCAGCTGGTGGTAATTTCGCGCTTATACAAACCGGCGATATGGTTATGCTTGATGTAGCCAACCGCAGCCTCAATATTGATGTAACCGACGAAGAATTGCACAAAAGAAAACAAGCCTGGCAATTACCAGCACCCGTTACCAACCGGGGGTACGTAAGTTTATATGTTAACACTGTAGAACAGGCAAACCTGGGCGCTGACCTTACTTTTTTAAAAGGAAGCTCAGGCAGCGAGGTAACAAGGGATTCGCATTGATACTATAAAGAGCATTATAGGTGTCGACAACAATTCAATAATAAATAATTTTTTCATTGGCAGGCTTTCAGCGTGTGATGGCAGTTTATTGCTTTTATCCTGTAGTGTGAAGCTCAAAGAAAAACAGGTTCAATTATATCATAATTCTGTTCTACCTGACTATTGTATTTTTCGTTTAAATTTTTTTGGAATACGCAACATGAAGAAATAAAAAAGGCTGTCTCATTATTTGAAACAGCCTCTTTATTCTTCTAAATCAAACCTTTAGTATCCCGGGTTCTGGCTTAGATAGCCCGGCAAATTAGAGGCCCCATCAATCGCTGTTTGCGGAATGGGAAAAATTCTTTTTTGTTTATCCGTATTTGTTTTTTCTGTCCATGTGCCTTCATATTTTCCAAAGCGTATCATATCAGAACGCCTAACCATTTCCCAGTAAAACTCAAACCCTCTTTCGCGGAATAAAAGATCAAGTGATACAGAAGGCAATGGTGGGACGGGTTTTGTAACCGTTCGGGAAGCCCTTACTATATTTACATCAGCGAGTGCTGCGGCAACAGAAGTGGCATCACCTTTTCTGAGTTTCGCTTCGGCACGCATTAAATAAACATCTGCCAGGCGGAGAATTACAATATCATGTTCTCCAAAATTCCTTCCGCTTACCGAAGTTTTACTAAACTCATATTTTTCTACACGGTAGCCGGTATTGTAATTACTTCCTGCAACCGTAAAGTCAATGGCTTCGGTAAAATCAACCGCCAGTGTAGGCTTGTTACGTGTATCATGAAAAAGTTTTCCGACCAGCATTTTTCCGCTGGAACATTTAGAAAATACTCCATTTTTCCTGATCAATCCATATTGTTGGCCCCTTAATATTCCACGATTAATATTAAAAGCAGTTGCATCAACACAGGAATCGCCGGGATTGGAATAAATGGATAAATTCTGTTTATAAAAACGTGGGTCTGCATCAGCAGGGTCTAATGGCAGGTTGGCATTTACCCATGTATGGTAGAAATCAGGCGTGATGGCAGGACCATCTGTTCCGTTAGCACCGGTATACGCAGGTATTGGAAACATATCGCCCGAAATGGAGAAATAGGCCATACGGTTATGGCCATTCAGATCTGCACGCTGGTCCACTGCAAAAATCAATTCTTTATTGGTATGGTTTTTATCATCAAATATGGAAAAGTAATCATTCGACAATGCATATGCCCCGCTACCGATAATCTTATCAGAATACTCTATTACTTTATCCATGTCTGCACTGTTAAACGTGAATGCGGTTGCATACACATCCCTGTAAACTGCTGCATTAAGGTACAGACGGGCCAGTAAGCCCCAAACAGCTGCCTTAGTAAGCCGGCCCGGGCCGGTAGTATTATCCAATACAGGTTCAATAGCCAGTAATTCTGATTTGATGTATTCTACTGCGTCATTACCTCTCAGTATTTTTGACGTTTCTCCCAAATCATCTTTTACAAAGACCAATCCAAAAAGGTCGAGTGTTAATAAAGAATAATAAGCACGCATTCCCTTTGCCTCGGCTAAAAATATTTTAGCGTTGGGATCTGTATTAGTGGGAAGTGTATTAATGGCAGTAATGGATCTCGACAATCCCTGTAATATATTGGTCCAGGTATTTTTTACGTTTGGATCTGTACTGGTTGTTTCATGTTTATGCAATGCCATATAAATGCCATTATCACCCCAATCGGTGCCGCCTCGGTAAGGCAGGATGGCTTCATCGGTAGAGATTTCCTGGAGGGCGAAATAATTGGTATGCAAAAACACATCTTCCAGTTTTGCATATGCAGGTGCAATAATACCTTCAGCAGCCTGTTTGTCTGTAAGCCCGGTAACAGAAGACTCATCAAGTACTTTCTCGCTTAATTTTGTACAGCTATATATCATTGTGCTACCCACAAGAATAAACAGCATACTGAATATTTTCTTTGTCATTTTCAATTATTTTAGAATGTAATATTTAAACCGATAATGAAAGTCCTTGCTTTTGGATAACTCAAATAGTCAATACCATACGAAGAAACACCATTGATTGTCCTGTCGGTATTTACTTCAGGATCGTATCCTTTATATTTTGTTGATACAAAAAGGTTTTGACCTGTTACAGATACACGTATGGAGGATACCCATTTGCTCAATCCCATTTTAGCAGTATTAAAAGTGTAGCCTGCCGCAAGGTTATTCAAACGCAGGTAAGCGCCGCTGGTTAGATATCTTGAACTTACAGGCGCTGAATTATTCACAGATTCTCTAGTATCGGCAAAGGCATCGGGTGTAACATTTACGCTCTTGGATAATTTCAATTTATAAAAATAAGCATTCGCTGTATTGTCGTAAATCTTGTTGCCGGAAACACCATTGAAATTAGCATTCAGGTCAAACCCCTTGTATGCAAGTCCTCCATAAAAACTATAGATAACATTTGGCAGTGCAGAGCCGAGTGGTAACCTGTCTTTATCAGTTACAATTCCATCTCCATCCGTATCGCGGAAAGTACTGATACCTGCTCCATCAAACCCTGTCCATTCTTTCAAAAAGAAAGTCCCTATCGGTTGGTTATTAATGTAGCCATTAATAGTGGCCGATGTTAAACCCGATCCCGAGGCAGAACCGGAAGAGATAACTGAGTAAGGCGAGTTTTGCACCTTATTAGTGAGGTAAGTAAAATTACCGCCTACATTATATGTAATTCCGCTATTTGACTTATGTGTGTAATCCAGTTCAAATTCGATACCCTTATTGGTAATAGTCATGTCTTTTACATTTGTCCAGAATGTTCCCGCAGGTTGAACCGGATCAGCCGGGATTACTTCGAGGAGTATGTTACTAGATTTTTTATTGAAGACATCAATAGTACCCGTTAGTGAACCATTGAATAAGCCAAAATCCAATCCAATATTCGTTTGATTGGAAACTTCCCACCTGATATCCGGGTTAGCTAACCTTGAATAGGTAGTACCGGCAGGATAAGGGCCTGAAGCATACAGAGGATAACTTGTACTCGCAGAAACTGTTGAGGTAAACAGGGCCTGGGTAATTTTAGATGGGATTTCCTGGTTACCTGTCTGGCCCCAGCCTGCCCGCAGTTTCAGGTTGCTGAAGAATGAGTTTTTCATAAACGATTCTTCAGATATTTTCCATCCTGCCGAGAAGGAAGGGAAATATCCGTACTTATTATTTGCACCAAATTTAGAAGATCCATCCGCCCTGAAATTAGCCGTAAATAAATACTTACTATCGAACTGATAAGTTACCCTTCCAAAAAAAGACTGCAGTTCATTAATGAATGCATAACCACCCGGCTTATTATTTGCCAATGTGAGATCCTGGCCCAAACCCGGGTTATAGATCGGGTCAACCGGTGAAATGGCAAATCTGTTAATACTGCTGTTGGCACCCTGTACAAATACCTTTTGGTAAGATTGTCCTGCCAGTGCAGATATATTGTGACTTCCTTTATTCCAATTATAGGTAAGATAATTCTCTAACAATGTATTCCGGTTATTGATATAAGAGGACTCTAACCTGCCATCACGAAAAGGTACCGCATTTGGTAACGCTTCTATGTATCGGGTTGAAGTGGAATTATCAATACCGAAATTAATTTTATAAGCAAGTCCTTTAAACAATTTAAGCGTACCCGTAATATTACCAACCAGGCGGTTAATGGTAGTGATATCCCTGTCAAGGTCTATATTCATCAAAGGATTATTAATGTTTGTATAAGCAGCATATTTACCGGTTGCATCATAGGCAGCATAGGTTGGGTTATTAGCTAACGCATCACCAACAATCCCCTGTATCGGCGGACGTTTGTTATTTGTAGCAGCATAGTTGATATTGGCTTCTACAACCAACCTGTCATCTAAAAACCTTTGCGTGGCGTTGAACCTTCCTGAATATCTGTCAAGTGTATTTGCTTTAAGAATGCCTTCCTGTTTTTGCATGCCGAAAGATGCATAATAAGTAAGCTTGTCTGCACCGCCGCTCATTGTCAGGTTATGATTTTGTGTCATGGCATTGCGGGTAACCTGGCTTTGCCAATCTGTATTCGATCCCCCATCATCCAATATCCCACCGAGTTTGGGGACCTGTGTACGAAAATCGGATGCCGACAGTACAGGTATTTTTCTTGCGAGTGATGAAAATCCTAGGCTGGCAGTATAGCCAAGTGTTGATACGCCTGCTTTACCTCTTTTGGTTGTAATGATGATTACGCCATTTGCACCACGCGCGCCATAGATGGCTGTGGCAGACGCATCTTTCAACACATCTATGGTTTCGATGTCTGCTGAATTAATAAAATTTAACGGATCACCACCGCCCGTACTTGAATTATCCAATGGTAATCCATCTACCACAAAAAGAGGTGTACTACCTGTTCTAACGCCTCCGGGTCCTCTGACAGTTATTCCTAAAATACCCCCTGGTTCGCCACTGGCTGAAGTAACATTTACACCGGCTACCTTACCTTGCAAAAGTTGTTGAGGGGCATTGATGATACCTTTGTTAAAAGACTCACTCTTTAGTGATTTTACGGCGCCTGTAATATCTTTTTTCCGTTGGGTGCCGTATCCCACTACTACTACCTGGTTTAATTCGGCGGAACTGGCTTGTAAGGCTATCTCAAAACTGGCACCTGCACCAATAGAAAGTTCCTTAGTTTCATAACCTATATAACTGATGATAAGTGTGCCTGAATTGTCGGATACAGATATAGTGAATGCACCTTTTGTATCTGTAACAGAATTGCGTGTGCCCCCTCTCACACTGACCGTTGCGCCGGTTAAAGGTTTACCGTTACCGGCATCCCTCACTGTTCCGTTAATGGTTCTGTCGGGATTGACAATTCTTTCGCCAGCCGGAAAACCGGTTGCGAAAGCGGTTCCCGGATTATAAAAACACATACCAGTCAACATCGCCCCGAAAAAAAATTTCAGGCAGTGTTGTGAGAAATAAATTTTACGCATGTGAGGCAGTTTGGTTTTAGTTATATAAAGGGTTGGTAAATCAACCTTTTTCAGGTTGACATTTTCTAAGTGAGGTATTATTTTGAAAATAAATCTATGGTTATCCGATAATAGGCCGGCAACAATTATTAACCAGCTTTCTTACTTTGCTTCTATGTTTATTTCCGTTGTCACAAAAATATTTGTTCAATATTTATCTATCGGCAACGCAATGTTACCTTACTATTAAAACTTCAGCGAAGCAGGCAGGTATTTTGCAACCAGGCTTGTATAATACGGTTTCAGTTCTTCCCAACTTTTTTGATGCGGATTTTTTGAATACAGATCATACGGATTAAACAGGCCAACCCATTTGAACATTTCATAATCATGTGCATCCATTAGATGGTCGTATGCACTCTCACGGTGCTGTGAGTAAAAAGAATGGTAACGCAACATATACAATCCTTCTTCGGGCAGATAATCTTTCATCATATGATATACATACTCATCATGTCCCCAGGAAAGGTGTACATTTTTCAAGCCGCAGTTAGGTTCGTATACCCCGTATTTTTTACTATATATTTTATTTTGTGAATCAGGATTATTTTCAAAAAATTCGGGGTATACAATTTTATGCGAAAAATCACAACCTACGGGAAAGGTATCTCCTACCACTGCCCATTGAGGCTCTCCAAACAGGCACAATACTTTTCCCATATCATGTATCAAACCCACCAATACCATCCAGTCTGGATGCCCATCATTTCTGATGGCTTCAGAAGTTTGCAGTAAGTGTTGCATTTGGTCCAGGTCTGTATC
>JANXUL010000194.1 GCA_025356235.1 Bacteroidota bacterium | reverse complement strand
CCATTCGGGTGATTGGGGCAGTTTTTGTCCAGCAGGTAGGGTAAGTACCGCTGGTTTTTGATGGATATAATAAGGCAGCATTTCATCGGCATGCATTAACAGATAAGCGGTACCGGCTGCATTCATTCTTGCGGTACGGCCATTACGGTGTGTGAACTCTGCTTCGGTAGAAGGAAGATGGTAATGAATTACATGTTTCATTTCGGGGATATCTAAACCGCGGGCGGCGAGATCGGTGGCTACGAGGAAAAGGATACTGCCATTCCTGAACTGTATTAATGTCTGCTCCCGTTGCATTTGTTCCATACCGCCATGAAAAGCGGCGCTCTCGATTCCTTTTTCTTTTAGCAGTGTGCATGTACGTTCTACCGCATCACGATGATTGCAGAAAATCAATGCGGGTTCTGAATGGATATAAGAAAGCAATTCAACTAATTTATCTACTTTGTCTTTTTCATCAGACAATACCAGTTTCAGGCTAAGCGCATCTACCGATTCTTCTGTATCGGAAAAATTTAATACTGTCAGCTCCCCTATCCCTGCAAATGCCGGAATATCTACACTGGCAGTAGCAGAGACAAATATTTTTTTATTCAGGTGTTTTAAAGAGCCCATGATATAGGACATCTCTTCTTCAAAACCGAGTGCCAGCGATTTATCAAACTCATCCAGTATCAAAGTAGTTACATTATCTAAACTAAATGTTGCTCTTTTAATATGGTCGCCGATTCGGCCCGGGGTACCGATAAGCAATGCTGGGGGCTCTGTCAGGTTCTGTATCTCGGTCTGCATATCATGCCCTCCATAACAACAGCTTACTTTATAACCTGTGGCCATTTTCTTCCAAACCTGTTCTATCTGTATGGCCAGTTCCCGCGAAGGGGTAAGAATAAGGCATTGTACCCTGTTATTATCTGATTGTAACATCTGCCATATCGGCAATAAAAAACCCAGTGTTTTACCCGAACCAGTAGGCGATAATAACAATACATCCTGCTTCGACAAAATAGCCCGGGATGCAGATTCCTGCATCGGGTTTAAGGATTTGATGGCGAGATTAGCGAGTATTCCGGAAACAGGTTCATTCAATTGCATCTGCAAAGGTAAGTTTCCCCGGGGATTTGATAGTTGGATTCGGAGCTTATACGGCAGTAATGGCGATAATGAATATAGATCTACACTTTCTTTTTCTTCACAGGTAGTGCCTTCTTCGCTCTTTTAAGCGGCGAAACAGATTTGGTAACCGTTAATCCTTCACAGATCTGTGCTGGGTCTTTCACTTTGCCCAATGAGTAGGAATGGGCTTCTTTAAGTAGTTTTATGATGTATGTTTTAGGAAATGTATTCTTATCCGTTACCAATATATATCTGTACTGGTTGCCATTGCCCAGCAGTATTTTCTTAGTGTCACTTAACACCGATCCCCAATAGAAACCAAAGTGGATGTTCCTGCTTGTCCGGCCAATGGCGATGGAACAAAAGGTATGCCCCAGTTTATCTGTTGGCGACCACCCGAATGCGAGCGCGTTATAATTGTCGTAAATAAGTTCGTTGGCCTTAGGGTAAAGATCCCAAACAAATTCCCTCAACCAAAGAACAGTGTCTTTTTTCTCATCGTTAAAAGGTTTGAGAAATTTAAGCAGGTCTTTTGTTTGGTATTTGCTCATTGGAAAGATTTATTTTAAAAGCAGCCGGTAAGCCCAGAGTATCCTTCATTTATTTTATACGACTAATGGCTGTGCGTCTGTCCACAAATTACTTCGGCACAAATTTCTGTTTCTGTCTCAAGTGTTGCGTGTTTAATATTAAGGTGTTCCAATTCGTGTTTTACGGCATGTTTTAATTTTGATACCTGCTCATTGGAAAGCTCATTGGAAACCACCAAATGCCCTGTCATGGCATTTTGTGTTGTGCTGATGGCCCATACATGTAAATGGTGAAAATCTTTTACACCGCTTATATTCAATATTTTATCTTTTATTTTTTGTAAACTCACATTCTCCGGTACCCCATCTAAGGAAAGCCGTAAACTATCTTTTAGCAACTGCCAGGTACTCACAATAATTACCAAACATATAATGATGCTCAGCAACGGATCAATCCAATACAAATGCGTGTAGTAGATGATAACACCACCTCCTACCAGGCCTAATGATACTAAGGCATCTGACGCTAAATGCAGGAAAGCTGCTTTCACATTGATATCTTTTCCTTTGTCTCTGAAAAACATAAATGCTGAAATGCCATTCACCAGAATTCCGATGGCAGCAACGATAGATATGATTTTCCCGGGCAATGGCTGCGGGTTTTGAAACCGGAATATGGCTTCATACCCAATAAAACTGATTGAGATTAATAAAATAACCGCATTCAGTAATGAGATTAAAATAGACGATTTTTTATACCCGTATGTATACTCATTTGTTGATTTTGATTTGGATAATTTAAAAGCCACCATAGCTAATGCCAACCCTGCCACATCTAAAAAATTGTGACCCGCATCTGACAGCAGGGACAATGAATTTATTTGCAACCCAATTACTATTTGTATGATTACATACCCGAGGTTTAAAATAATACCTATAATAAAGGCTTTGTTAATATTGGTAATTTCAGGTACATGACTATGGTTGTGTCCCGCGTGACCGTGATCTGAATGATTGTGTGCCATTGGTGTCTGGTGATTACTTTTAAAAATATTAGGGCTAAAATAGTATGAATGATATAGTTATTATAAAATAGTACCCTTTAAAATAAAGGCGGCAATTGTAAAATAAATTACCAGGCCTGTAACATCCACTAAAGTTGCAACAAGTGGTGCTGATGAAGTTGCCGGATCAACTTTACATTTTTTCAGCACAATCGGTATCATTGAACCACTCAGGGTTCCCCACATAACAATGCCAATTAATGAAAAGAAAATAGTAAGCGCCAATAAAAACCAATACTGCCCATAATCATAAAAATGAAGGCTTTGCCAAACTACAATGCGTATAAAGCCAATGGTACCTAAAATAAACCCTAATGTAAGTCCTGATAAGATTTCACGGCGCATCACAAACCACCAATCTTTAATCGTAAGCTCTTTTAGTGCCATGGCGCGGATAATAAGTGTTGCTGCCTGGGACCCACTGTTACCACCACTTGAAATAATAAGCGGAACAAATAAAGCCAATACAACTGCTTTTGAAATTTCCGCATCAAAATAACCCATGGCCGTTGCGGTAAGCATCTCGCCAACAAATAAAACAACCAGCCAGGTAGCCCTTTTTTTAATGAGTGAAAAAAAAGTTGTTTTTACATACGGATAATCGAGGCCTTCCACACCACCAAAGTTTTGGATTTCTTTGGTATCCCTTTGTTCAGCCGCATCTAACACATCATCTACGGTTAATACGCCTAATAAGGTATTCTCTGCATTGGTTACCGGCAAAACTACCCTATCATATTCTTTAAATTTTGCTACCGCATCTTCCTTAGTGTCTGTCATTTTAAGGCTTACGCAAAATCCGTCTAAAATATCTGCTATTTTTTTAGTTGGGTCATTCAATACAAAACGGCGCATGGGAATATCGTCTATTAACTTACCTTCTTTATCTACCACATAAATCACATTGGCCGTTTCAGTATCTTTATGGTTTCTTCGCAAATGCTCGCTTGCCTCGCCAATGGTAATTTCGGTATCTATGGTAGCGAACTCAGTATTAATCAGCCGTGCAACACTATTATCTGGATATCCGAGTATATCATGTACGGAATCTTTATTTTTTTCAGACAGTAACTCAAGGCTGGTAGAACGTTCTATACCTTTTAATGAAGAATAAAAGGTAATCCGGTCGTCAGAACTAAGTTCATTTAAAATAAATGCAGCACGTGATTTTGTGAGAGTCTTAATAATCCTCTTTTGCAAGAGGATATCTGCATAAGGAAACACTTTAGTCTGTGTGTTTGTTGGCAAGGAACTGAATGCCTCTAAAGCAGTATCTGTTGGCACGGCCCCCAGCATTTTAGCCACTTCGGTGGGATGTACATTTTTATTCCCGTTGCCAAAGTTCAAAAGACTACTAAAATCTCCTTTTATTATTTTTTTACTGATTTCTTTCAAATTCATCATAATTGAAACTTTTGGCCATTAAGGGAGTTCGTAAAAATACTTCACAAGTAGTTATTCTATCTTGTAAAAACAGATAATGTTTGCATTGTGGTTGCAAGTGAGTTTATGGAAAAAAATTAATTCGCTGGATCCGCTCCTAATAAACTAACCAATTTCTCTACTTCCTCAACTGTATTAAACGCATGCAATGTGATTCTTAAACGTTCTTTTCCCTTGGGAACAGTCGGATATAATATGGCCCGCACATCCAGGCCATTTCGTTGCAATTTCTCAGCAACCATCTTTACCTGTTCATTTCCGGGTATTACTACAATTTGTATAGGGGTTACCGAAACTAATTTTTCGTACCCGATCACAGCCGATTGAAATTGTTCGATCAATTGTTGTAACTGTTTCCGTTCTGCATGCATGCCCGGAAAAATACAGTAGCTTTCTTTAATAACCGCCACCACCTGTTCCGGCAAAGCCGTAGAGAATACAAAACTCCTGGCAAAATTCAAGAGGTATGCATGCAATGCCAAAGAACCCAGTACCACAGCGGCGTGACAGCCACAGGCTTTACCGAAGGTATGCACGCGTGCAAAAACGGCGGCCTCCATTTGCAGTTGTTGTACCAGGCCTTCGCCCCTCTCTCCCAGTATTCCTGTGGCATGCGCCTCATCAATAATTATATGCGCATTATTTTTTTGGGCGATGGAAACCATTTCCACCAGTGGGCAAAGATCACCATCCATGCTAAACACAGATTCTGTTACAATAAAAACAGTTCCCCCAGCCTGCGCGATTTTTTTTTCTAGATCGGCCATATCATTATGCGCAAAAGAAAAAGCATGGGCAAAAGATAACCGGATACCATCGCGTATGGACGCATGGCATAAATGATCATACAACACTGTATCACCCTTCTGCGGAACAGAGGATAACAAACCAATATTTGCATCATAACCCGAATTGAATAACAAAGCAGCATCCGACTGGTGAAAAACTGAAATCTCTTTTTCCGTTTCTTCTATCAATGGATAATTACCTGTAAGCAGCCTTGAGCCGGTTGAACCAGGTTTTAGTTTTGAATTTTGTCCCGCCATTGGTGAGATGAGTTTCGAATGGGTCACTATGCCTAAATAATCATTGGAACAGAAATCAGTTTTCCCATCCGGCAGGCGTAATCCGCGCAGCGATTTATTTTTCCTGCGCTCGTTTAATTTCATTTGTAAAAAATCATCTGGGTACATGTGTCAAAACTAATGGATTGTGACAGATATTTGCGGATACTGGATATTAGATGCTGTATACCAATATTTGATGTTGGATACTATAAGCCGTAACTAAAATTACTCTTTACAACCGCCTTATGGAATTATCAGATAATACCAAAAATATACTCGGTTTACACCTACCTACCGATCCACGTTGGGTGGATCTGGCGGGAATTTCGCTGGAAGCCATTCTTACGGATCATGCCTATTGTGAGCAGAAAGCGGCCACTACCTGCATTACGTTAATTCAACGTTACTCCGACAAAGAAAAGTTAGTATATGAACTGGCACCGATTGTAGCAGAAGAATGGGGGCATTTCAGGCTGGTACTGAATGAACTTAAGAAAAGGGGACTGAAACTTGGTAAACAAAGAAAAGATGAATATGTAAATAAGTTGATTGAGTTTCAGAAAAAAGGGGGCAGCCCCGAAGACAGGTTACTGGATCATTTACTTACGATGGCTCTAATAGAAGCGAGGAGTTGTGAACGTTTTAAAAGACTCAGCGAGAACCTGCCCGATGCTTACATGCGTAACTTCTACCGCCGCTTTATGGAAAGTGAAGCGGGGCATTACACTTTATTCATTGATCTGGCAGAAACCTATCTTGATAAAAAACTGGTGAGGAAAAGGTGGAAGGAATGGCTTGTATATGAAACAGATGTAATGAAGGACCTGGAAGTGAGGGGCGACAGGATTCATTAAACGCTTCTGCAGTTAACCGCGCATTGGCACCTTTACGGTAATTTTCATGCAAAGACGCAGCCTATTGGTTATTCGCAAAATAAACCAGTTCTTTTTCGAAATCGAGGTAAGGATATTTTTCTTTTAGGCTGAATGTTTTATGATAATAATTTTTTAAAAATTGCTGATGCTGCCTGGTCAGCGGATTAAATGGCTTGTGCTGAAAAGCCAGGTTGATCTCTGCAATCTCTTTCATGAGCAGGTTGGTTTCTGCAGTCATACAGGCTAAAATAAATTTCTCCCAAACATATTGCGTGGCCTGGTAATTAGGGTGTACCAGGTCTTCCGCATAAAAGCGGTAATCGCGCAGGTCATCAATCACCAGTTCATAAGCAGGGAAATAGTATAGTGCATCGTTTTGTTCTACTAATTGATGTACCGCTTGTATGAGTACTGCTTTACTCCTATTATTTTCTATCACCCCTTCCCGTAGGTGACGCACAGGGCTGATGGTGAAAATAATGTGCAGGTTAGGGTTGAACAGCCTTACTTTTTGCAACATCGTACTCAGTATATCTAATGTTTCTGTTACACCCATCAATCGTTTAGCAAACCAGTTGGCGGGTGCTTTATGATTGTTGGCCGCTACCGATCCTCTATTCCCATTCGCGGCTTCTTCGGTGAGGGTATATATCCAGGCAGAGCCTAATGTAATCAGCAAGTGATCCGCCGTTTTCAAATAGCCATGCGCATTTGTTGCAGAGGCATTTATTTTTTGTACGCATTCCTCAGCGGTAATACCTGAAAACCGGCTATGGTGTTTCCAGCTATGCCAGGTTTCGTTGTGTTGAAAAATATCGGATGCCGTAACCTTTTCATTATCTACATACATAGCTATTGCCTCAGCCACACTTACCGGGTTAAATAAAATACCATTCGGATTTTCCATTACAGAGAACTTATGCCTGCGCAGCTTCTCACCTATATTTTCTGTAAAGCAGGAACCCATCAACAGCAGTTGTTGCCCGTGCCGGATGGGTTGTGGCAGTTTCTTAATATCAAATTCAAAATGAAATTTCATACGTTTATAGATAGTTCTAGTGTTTCGCCTGCCGGGAGTTCATTCCATTTCTGTAAAAGTTCCCGCAGGTAGGTTCGGATCCCGTTTATCATTCCGCCGGCAAGTGTCATTTCAGGAAATTTAGTTTGCAAAGACGTAAAAGCATCTTTTTGAACAGCATTAAAATCATCCAGTTGCCCCTGTGCAATTTCCATTAAAAAAAGATTGGCCATATTCTCAGCATACCAGGCTTTATCCGTAATGTGCATGGCCTTTCTTTTTTCCCTGTGTTCGAAGTCTTTAATATCCATTCCATTATTTATCATCCCGTTAAAAGCCGTAGTATAGCCTAAGGTCTTTTCTATTGCATAATGGCTCAGATCGTGACGTACAAAAAAATCATCACTATACATCCATGTGTTGGTTCCATTATCACGGATGTATTTGATGATATGCGGCTTGTTGATATTTTTAGTTAGTTGCAGTAACATCCTATACAAATATTTGACTGGCTATCTGCAGGCTTTCCTGCAATGCATTTTTATTCAACTCTTTCAATAAGCCTTTATTTTCAAAATAAGCAATCATTAATTCAGAATCCATATTACCCACGAGTTCATCCTGCGCCATGGGACAGCCTCCAATACCTTTTAAAGCACCATCGAACCTGCGACAACCTGCTGCCAATGCTGCGTCTACTTTTTCTTGCCAGTTTTGCGGCGCGGAATGGAGATGCACACCAATGCTGATAGCTGGATATTGGGGGATCAATGTCTGCAAAGCGAAACTGATCTGTTCTGGGGTTGCCAGGCCAACTGTATCGGCCAATGATACAATCCTGATATCTTTCTTCGCCATTTCATCCGTCCAGTGTAATAATATGTCTGCCTGGTATGCGTCACCATAAGGGTTTCCGAAACCCATACTGAGGTACAGCACAAGTTCTTTATTATTTTTAATACAAAGTTCCTGTATGGATTCTACCCTTCGTACTGCTTCTTCAATAGTACTGTTGGTATTACGCATTTGAAAGGAAGGAGAAATGGAAAACGGGAAACCAAGGTATTTGATGGCATCATACACCACTGCTTCTTCCGCACCGCGCATATTGGCTACAATGGCCAATAGTTTGGTTTGGGAATTAATCATATCCAGTTTTGCGATCACTTCTTTCGTATCTGCCATTTGGGGTATGGCTTTTGGCGAAACAAAACTGCCAAAATCAATTGTATCAAAGCCTACTTGTAATAAGGCATTCAGGTATTTTATTTTCTGTTCGGTTGGAATGAGATGCGGCCATCCCTGCATGGCATCACGGGGGCACTCTATGAGTGTGAGTGGTGAGTGGTGAGTAGTGAGTGGTTTATTCATACGAATAAAATGCTAATGAAACATAAACGTGACTCGTGAATTGTGAGTTAATCCAATATCTAATCCAGCTCTTGCTACTTATTCATGCGGTGCTTCATTGCTTCGTACAAAATAATACCGGTTGCCACCGATACATTAAATGAATCAAATGCTGCCGTCATCGGTATCTTGAAAAAATGATCTGCTGCTTTGGCTAAATAAGGTTGTACCCCTTTGCCTTCATCGCCCATAATAATACAACAGGGATCCGTAAAAGGAAGGTCAAATACATTTTTTTCGGCCCGCATTTCACTGGTAAATACTTTAATGCCGTTAAGGTGTAATGTGTCAACAGCTTTTAATAAGCTGTTAACCCGGCAGATATGGATCTGCTCCAAAGCACCGGCGCTACTTTTCATGGCTTCTTCATTCAAAGCCCCAACACCTTTGTCGGGGATAATAATGGCTTGTGCCCCGCAACAAACGGCACTTCGGGCAATAGCGCCGATATTCCGCACATCGGTAACGCCATCCAGCATAAGAAACAAAGGAAGTTCCCCATTCGACACAACATAGTCAATTACCTGCTGCAGGTCCATGTATTGCACCCTTGCCACAATTGCCAATACGCCCTGGTGGATGGCTTTGGTCATTCCATTCAGTTTTTCAACAGGTACTATCTGAATGGGCACATTGTTTTCCCTGGATAATTGCCGGATAGTATTGATCACATCACCTGTTGTATTTTTTTGCAGCAGGATCTTATCAATCGCTTTTCCCGATTGAAGGGCTTCTACCAATGGCTGACGGCCAATAATGAGGGCGGTTTGTTTTACAGGCATTTGCAAATGTATTACTTCAATCTCCCTTCTGCGAAAAGGAGTTTTAC
Organism: Bacteroidota bacterium; assembly: GCA_025356235.1. GTDB lineage: Bacteria > Bacteroidota > Bacteroidia > Chitinophagales > Chitinophagaceae > Sediminibacterium. The sequence goes on along the minus strand of JANXUL010000194.1, from coordinate 1,326 downwards.
TTTTAAAATAGCGGCAACACTTATCGAATCGGTAATCAACCCTTTCTCAACCATTTGATAGGCTTCTTCAAAAGGCATTTTTTTCACTACCAGCTGCTCTGTTTCTTCCGGTGAGGATTCGTACCCGGTTAATCCGGTTGCCAAATAAACGATTGCCAGTTCATCGCTCACAGAATTTGATAAATGCATTTTATACAATAGTGCCCAATTCATTGCCACCAGCCCTGTTTCTTCCCGCAATTCGCGTTTTGCATTTTCGAGCGGGTCTGTGCCTTCGGGGGACCCGCCTTCTGGTATTTCCCAACTATAAGCGTGTAAGGGAAACCGGTACTGTCCTACCAGATAAGTATTCAAGTCTTCATCCAATACTATAACCCCTACGGCTATATTTTTAAAATGAACTTTTCCGTAAATACCTTTCCCGCCTCCGGGGTTGGTTACATCATATTCTGTAAGGGTTATCCAGGAATTGGTGTACAACTGCTTTTCTCCATTAATTGTCCATGGGTTCTTTTCCATATCAGATTTTATTTTTCCTGATTGCTGCTACCGGCAATGATACGAGTAAATACAGGAGTATGAAAGCTGCTAATACAAATTTGATAGCCGCACAGTAATAAGTAAACTGCAGTGATAAGCCGGTAAAATTTCCAGTAATACTTTGCAGCATCAAAAGGTTCTCTGTAATATCAAGGATGCCTGCCAGGTAGGCCAGTCTTACCAAGGTTAATCCCAGCTGCCGCATAATTCCGGCCGGCCACTTCATAGCACAGATTGCTGCCGCAAGAGAAAGGAAGAGAGTATAGCTTACAATAAATAAAAAATCAAGCCAGATATTCATCTTTACAACAGATAGATCCCAGTTAAGCAGCAATGCATGTAAGCGCTGGGGTGTATCTGCCAGTTCAAGGTCTACTATGGCCCTAGGGCTATCAAGTGTTTTAAGAGGGGCCCCTTGCCAGCGAAGTACAACTATCATCAAAATAGATGCAATGGCAGTAACAGTCAGGTTCTTTTTCATAAAAATGCAATTGACTTGTTTTTTCATCGGCGCCCTAAAAATAAAAAACCTCTGCCCAAAAGAGCAGAGGTCAGGATTATTTTATTGAAAGATTATTTTACCCCGAAAGCTTTCTTCACTTTAGCCACATAATCCAATTTTTCCCAGGTAAACAGTTCAACTTTTACTTTTTTCATCTTACCATTCGGAGAAACGAATTCTTTTGTAACTATTTCGTTCTTACGTCCCATATGACCATAAGCAGCCGTTTCACTGTACATAGGCGTACGTAATTTCAAACGTTGTTCGATAAAGTAAGGGCGCAG
>JANXUL010000183.1 GCA_025356235.1 Bacteroidota bacterium | reverse complement strand
GCTGCTGTAAGAATTGAGCCTGCATTGGGTGAATTGAAGCAGGTAACAGCCAGCATGCCACACCCTGACGGAACCATCAGCCTAACCCTTCATCGGAAAGGCGAGAATGGTGTAGAAGCGCAGGTGAGTTTACCGGCAAAGCTTACGGGGGAGTTTGTGTGGAAAGGGAAAGTAGTTAAGTTGAATGGGGGTAACCAGAAAATTAGTCTATAGTCTTTTCCTATCTGGTCACCCTTGTATTGTTATCCATTCACTTTCTCCGCTTAATAAATAGAGTGGAGCATAGGGTTATTTTCCCTCTATCGCGCATGCGCTTTCCAATGGAGAAAGCATAACTATGCCCCTTTAGGAAATGTTTTGCGCAGCATATTTTGGTAGTTGCACAGATAAGTTTGGAATAAAAGCGATACTAAATTATACTAACTTTCAAAATAAATAAAAATGAAAAAAGCTAAAATCATTTTCTGGGTAACTACCTCACTTATTTTCATATTGGAAGGTGTTCTTCCTGCATTGACTTCACAAACCGAAATGGCAAAAGAAGGGATCAGGCATTTAGGCTATCCTGCCTATTTTGGTTGTATGCTCACAGTTTTTAAAATTCTGGGAACTTTGGTATTAATCATACCTCAAATACCAGCTAGAGTAAAAGAATGGGCTTATGCCGGCTTTGCCATAGATTTTATTGCAGCTTTTGTAAGTATTTGGGCAGTTGATGGTGTTGGCGTAGCTTTATTATTTCCTGTAATAGCATTCGTTATACTGGCTATTTCTAATATATATTTTCACAAATTGGTTAGATTAACCGAGCGATAAAATAAATACAACTAACACTGAATGTCTGATATGGGAGAGGGGTGGGATGAGATATTTTACCGGTACGTAAACCCAATAGATGATCACTTAGAGGGAAGCGCGCAATGTAAGTGAGAATGGTATCTCAATATGCTGCACCGAATGCTGTAATATTAACTGTGCTGTTTTCTCGCCCATCATCTGAAAATCAGTTGAGATGGTAGTAATACCATTAAGGATGATTTTTTTCATAGGGGTTTCGTTATACGAGATAACACCTACATGCTTGCCTAACTTCATTTTGGTAGCTAATATTTTTTCTATCAATATTACCAGGTCATCTTCCATTAAATTAATATAGGCTTCGCCTTCTTTAATAGGCTCGTTGGCTATATTATGGACTACTTTATGGTTAAAAGCATATTGCTGACAAAAACGGGTAAACCCTTTTAATATTTCTACCGGGTGGTAGGTATAAAAAGGCACAATAATCTTGATGGTGTGGTATTTGCTTAAATGTGGGAGTGCCTGTTCCAATGCACCGTAAATATCTTTTTCAAAATTTTCATACACCGCCCCATATTGCCCCTCAATACCGTGTACCAGCTTATCTAATAAAATCAACTTTTCCTTAGGAATTATATTAATAACATCATATGCATTTTCACCACCATCCAGAAAATGTGGGATGATCACATAATGCGTATATTCTTTTTTAGCATTTTGGATAAGGCGTTTAAAAAAATCAAAATCATTATTATAAATATAAAAATCGATAGAAGCCAGTTCACCGAGGGAAGTAACAAATGCATCGTAAATAATTTTTTTGTGTGGACTCAGTTTATTGAACAGCAGGAAGATCTTTATTTTTTGTTTCACATTATTGTCCTGAACAAAATAGCCTTTTCCCGGTACTGAACCCAGAACACCGATCTTTTTTAAATATTTATATCCTTTTTCAGCGGTATCCCTTGATATCTCAAATTCAAAACTTAGTTCATTAATGGAGGGTAGTATCTCATCTTTCTTAATCTTGCCATCGCCAATAGCTTTAATAATGGAATTAGCCAATTGCAGGTATTTGGGTGTAGCAGAATAATAGTCAATAAATAAATACTGGGAAACAGATTTTTTTTTCATGATCACAGGTATTTGCATAGCAGCAGGCTGCCGCAATCAGTTCCAAACATACTTAGTATTATGGAATATGCGAACAGTTGTATGTATTTACTTAAAATATGGAGTATACTTCCACAGATAATAAACCATGATAGTACATGACAGCAGGCAAGAGATAAATTATATTTTTGTATGCTTAATCCGTAATTTGTTAGCCACATAGAAATCTTCTGCTCATGGGTATTATCCTCGGTGTTATTTTCCATTTTATAGGCGGGTTCGCTTCAGGCAGTTTTTATATGCCTTACAAAAAAGTTAAAGGATGGAGTTGGGAAAGTTTCTGGATTATTGGTGGATTATTTTCCTGGCTTATCGTTCCACCTATCGCAGCATACCTTACCATACCTGGTTTTGCGGATATTATTAAAGGCAGTTCCTCACAAATACTGGGTACTACATTTCTCATGGGTTTGTTATGGGGTATTGGTGGATTGATGTATGGCCTTGGCGTTCGCTATCTGGGCATGAGCCTCGGTAATTCAGTGATACTCGGCTTCTGTTCCGCTTTCGGTTCTTTAATTCCAGCTATTTATTACAATTATGTACCCACACCT
>JANXUL010000174.1 GCA_025356235.1 Bacteroidota bacterium | reverse complement strand
GCCCGGCCCTTCCAAGCCCGGCCCTTCAGGGCCGGGCAAAAAAAAGTCCGGCAGAAGCCGGACTTGAATAGGTTTTGTTGATGTTGGATCAATACCTGTTGTATCCACCGCCACCACCAGAGTTGCCACCACGATCGCGGTTGTATCCGCCACCGCCGCCGCTTCCGCCACGACTTCCGCCGCCGCCTCCGCCGTAACCACCACGGCTTCCGCCGCCGCCGCTACCGCCACCACCGAAGCTCTTCTTTTTGAAACCACCTCTATCGCCTTCCGGACGTGGAGTAGATTCATTAACAACGATCTTACGGCCTAACACGTCTGTATCGTGTAATGCCGCGATAGCTGCACGGGCTGCGTCATCATCAGCCATTTCAACAAAACCGAAACCTTTGCTGCGGTCATTATTGAATTTGTCGGTAACAATTTTGGCGCTGGTTACTTCGCCATGCGGTGCAAAAAGGGTTTGCAGGTCCTCACTGGACATATTCCAGTTAAGATTTCCAACGTAAATGTTCATGTTCTAAAAAAAATTAAATGATCAAAAACCAATGAGAAAACAGTAACCAAAAACCGTGAAGCATTTACGTAAAAAACCTTCTGGAATATGGAAGAACTGTCATTGGACTTTCGAAGATAGGGTTTTTCTATAAACAGGCATATTTTTTCTACAACTGTACCCAGACGGGTATTTAAACAAAAAAACCTGTTCCGAAGAACAGGTTTTTTTCAATATTTCGCGCTTACAGGGTTTATTCTGCAACTACTTCAAAATCAATCTCAATAGCGTTTCCGTTACCAAAATCAATAGAAGCTTTGTGCGTGCCCAATTCTTTTACTTCATCAAGAATAGAAATACGCTTGCGGTCTATTTCATAACCTTTCTGGTCACGTATCGCACGGGTAATCTGTAAAGAAGTAACGCTACCGAATATCTTTCCGCTGGTACCGGTTTTAGCACCAATCGTAACCGGAGAAGCTTTCAATACTTCAATAACCTTATTGAGTTCGGCCAGCATAATGGCTTCTTTCTTAGTCTTCACTTTCAGGCGTTCTTCCTGCTGCTTTAGGTTAGATGCATTGGCTTCTACCGCCAGCTTACCGGGAATAAGAAAATTACGTGCATAACCGTTTTTCACGGTAACCAGCTCATTGCGGCCACCCAGGTTATCTACGTCTTGAATTAAAATGACTTGCATATTTTGTTTTTTAGTCCCAAGAGCCCAGTACCGCTTCTGGCGGAACTGTCCCCATCTGTTTATAAACAGATAAGGTTAGGGAAGGTTACTAATGAATGTTTTTATTTTAAAAGATCAGTTACATAAGGTAACAAAGCCATTTGACGGGCTTTCTTAACAGCGTCCTGGACTTTACGTTGGTATTTCAGCGAGTTCCCACTCAAACGGCGCGGTAATAATTTACCCTGCTCATTGATAAATTTTTTCAGGAAGTCGATGTCCTTATAGTCAACGTATTTGATGCCATATTTTTTGAAGCGGCAGAATTTTTTCTTCGGCTTCTCCTGCTTAATGGCGGTCAGGTATTTGATTTCATTCTTTGCCATGATTAAGCTTCGATTTTATCCTGCATTGCAAATCCGCCATTTCTTTTAACGTGGTTATACTCGACGGCGTATTTATCGAGACGTGTGATCATGTGGCGCATTACCTGCTCATCGCGCAACAACTGGATCTTGAGTTTTTCATTAAGGTCTGAAGGACCAGTGAATTCGTACAGCCAGTAGATGCCAGTGGTTTTTTTCTGGATCGGGTAAGCGAGTGACTTTAATCCCCATGGATTGGTATGCACTTCTGCACCACCCAGGTCTGCAATCAGATCGGCGTACTTTTTCTGTGAAGCCTTAAAATCTTCTTCAGACAGTACCGGAGTAAAAATCACCATTAATTCGTAATTGTTCATTAACTGAATTTTTAGGTTTTAAATTGGTTTATCCCAACGGACATCCCGCCTTAACGGGAGAATCTGCCAAAACAGATTTGGGGCTGCAAAAGTAAGGAAAATCTATTAATAATCAGTAATTAAAATGGATGAAAACTAATGTTTACAGGCATTTGGGTTGATTTTGGCAAGCGGAGGCCTGTTTACAATATCAATTTAGTTTTTTTAATAATACGAGATAAGTTGGAAAATGGTCACTGTAGCCCCCGCGGTAAGTATTGCCATCCCAGGTGCGCATGGGGTAGCCTTTGTAACGACCTGCATCTTCTTTCATAAAACTTCGGGTAAAGATGGTTTGGTGGTGATAAAAAAGCCCATCCTGCTGCCTGTTTAACCATGCATGGGAAATAAGGATCTGGTCAAACAAACCCCAGCTGTCCCTATTAGCCAGGGTACCAATACCTTTCTGATATAACTCCGCCCATGGATTAAATAATTCACCTGCTTTTGTATCCGCTTGTTTTGTTCTGGCCTGTAATACAGCGGTAATACTAGGACTGTCAGGATCATCATTCAGATCGCCCATAAGAATAATTTTGGCATTGGGGTCTTTTTGGAAGATACCGCTGATATGTTTTTTACAAACCATTGCGGCAGCTTCTCTTGCAGCTGAACTTCTTTCTTCACCACCCCTGCGGCTTGGCCAGTGGTTTACATAAATATGAACAGTTTCTCCGGCCAGTTGCCCTTTTACATAGAGAATATCCCTGGTATAGAAAACGGTTTTACTATTACCAGGCATTTTTACGAATAATTTTTCTGCTTTTTCGGGTATGAAATATTTGGGGTGATATAATAAAGCCACATCAATACCGCGTGCATCTTTTGAATCGTAATGAATTATTTGGTAGTGGCGATGATTTAACAAAGGATGATGTACGAGGTCATTCAGCACCGTATCATTTTCAATTTCAGCTACACCGATCAGGGCGGGGCCGGTAATTGAAATATCAGTTCCGATCAGACTGATGACTGTTGCGAGTTTGGTTACTTTATCCAGGTATACATCACTGGTGTACTGTTTTATTCCTGATGGGGTAAAATCATCATCATTTACAGCAGGGTTATTAATAGTGTCGTAAAAATTTTCGAGGTTGTAAAAAGCAACGATGCATACTTTATAATTTTTTGTTTGGGTTGATGAACTATACAGGGTAGCTGTTATCAAACTAAATAGTAAAAACGTTTTCATCTTATCTGATTAATTTTTTTTATCAAAACGACTACATGTAGCTGTATGCTTTTAAGTGCTAAAATTTTCTCACCAAAAAACATCATTGCCTATTCAAACTTACCGTGATAATCTATTTTGTTGTAGCGTATTTACCGCAAAATTGTGCGCACCTATTATTTACTAAAAACAATTGATTATTTTTATATCCCGTTTGTACTATTGCTTGTTTCCTCCTCTGAACATTTATTGATCAAACCTTGTCGTTATGCTAAAACTCTTTTGGCTATTGGCTTCGCTTTACATTATGTTTAGCGTTAGTGCACAGCTATTGCCACCAAAAAAAATAAATAAAAATAAATTCATAGATAGTGCCCTGGCTAGCCAGATGAAAGACGATATCGTATATGATCTTCCGGTTATTACTATAAATGAAAATGAAAGGAGCGAAACGAATACCCTTTTTTTGCCCTCCATTCTCACAGCTGGCCGTGATGTGTTTACCTCTGCTGCCAGTTTTCATTTTGGTGCGCTTAGATTCAGGATAAGGGGCTATGATGGGGCATGGTCCAGTACACAGATTAATGGTATCTCCATGAATAACTCCGACGACGGAAATACCCAATGGGGTTTATGGGGCGGCTTGAATGATGTAACAAGAAACACCCAACTGTTGCCGGGGATTCGAACAAATGATTTTGCTTTTGGTAATATCAGTAACAATGTGCGTATTGATATGCGGGCTTCAAAACAACGTGAACAGAAACGTTTCAGTTATGCTTTCTCTAATCGAAGTTATACGCACCGGTGGATGTTTACCTATGTTAAAGTAATGAATAAGCATGGCTGGGCATTTGCATTTAGCGGCAGCTGGCGCAATGCAATTGAGGGTTATGCGCCGGCTACTAGTTACCGGGGCGGAAGTTATTTTTTAGCAGTTGATAAACGGATGGCTAACAATCACCTCTTATCCATCAGCTTGTTTGGTGCATCCTTAGAAAATGGTAAACAGTCGTCGGTGCTGGAAGAATCTGCGATGCTTGCCAATACGCATAATTATAATTGGTATTGGGGTTACCAGGCAGGTAAAAAGAGAAATGCGAATATGGCCAGGTCGCATCAACCTGTTTTGCTGATTACAGATGATCACCGGATAGATAATCTCACTTCCCTGGTAACGGCTATTGGCTTTACCACAGGTGAAAAAAGCAGTACTGGTTTGGATTGGTATAAAGCGGCAGATCCGCGACCTGATTATTATCGCTATCTGCCAAGTTACCAACAAGATTCTGTTGTAAGAACGGCAGTAACTGATGCGATCAGGAATAAACCAGATATACAACAAATCAATTGGAATACATTGTATGATATAAACCGTAATAGTGTTGAAAAGATAAACGATGTGGATGGTATCCCGGGCAATTCAGTTACTGGCCTCCGCTCACATTATATTATTGAAGAACGGGTTACTGCCAGTAAAAGGATAAATATAACCAGTGTGTATAATACGATGTTTCCTTCAGGTATTTCCTTTACCGGAGGCGTTAGTTTCCAACTGCAGCAAAGCCATTATTTTAAAAGGATTGATGACCTCTTGGGAGGAGAATATTATGTTGACTGGAACCAATTTGCTGAACGGAGTTTTTCGAATGATGAAAATAGTATACAGAATGACCTTAACCGGCCAAACCGGCTATTGGGTAAAGGTGATCAATATGGGTTTGATTATTTTATTAAGTCAAATAAAGCCAGCGGCTGGGCACAAATTGCAAGTGTAAAGAAAAAAGTGGATATGTTTGCGGCTACTGAAATTTCTTATAGTAATTATTTCCGGGAAGGGAATGTGCGTAATGGTTTATTCCGGGACAATTCTTTTGGAAAATCAAGGTTGAATGAGTTTACGAATTATGCAGGTAAGGCTGGTATTACCTATAAAATAAATGGCCGGAAATACCTGTACCTGCATGCATCTTTTTTAACGAAAGCCCCATTGTTCGATGATGTATTTATTTCTCCCCGAACACGCGATACCGAGCAGGAAAATATCAGCAATGAAACTGTACAGGCAATAGAAACCGGCTATGTTTGGAACTCCCCTAAAATTAAATTACGGATTACAGGCTATTACACTGATTTCAGCAATGGAATGAATGTCAGCACTTTTTACCATGATGCGTACAGGAGTTTTATGAATTATGCTATATACGCTATTGATAAAATTCATTTTGGAACTGAGTTTGGGTGCGAAATTATATTATCACCACATTATACGGTTACTTCAGCTGCGGCAGTTGGCCGCTATTATTACAACAACCGACAGCAGGTTACCATTAGTGCTGATAATGATGCGTACGTTGCAGAAAGAAGTGTTATTTATTCGAAAAACTTCCGTGTAGCTGGAACACCCCAGGAGGCATACCATGCAGGTATTGCTTACCAGTCGGGTTTCTTTTATCTTAATCTGTCGGGAAATTATTTCAGGCAAAACTGGTTGGCTTTTAATCCATTAAGGCGAACGTATACTGCCTTGCAGGGTGTTGTACCCGGAACAGATCAATGGAACCAGATTGTTTCTCAAACTCTATTACCCGATCAATATACAGTTGATCTTTCGATGGGCACATCTGTTAAACTGAAACTGTTGGGTTCTTACATCAGAAAGACTTTGTCGTGTAATATCAGTATCAATAATCTGCTGAATAATCAAAACCTGGTTGCAGGCGGGTATGAGCAATTACGGTTTGATACAGACACAAAAAATATTGACAAATTTCCTCCGAAATATTTTTATGCGATGGGACTTAATTTTTCGGTCAACCTTAGTTTGCTTTTATGATCAAATAAATCCAATATGAAAAAAAGAAACAGGAAGATAGCTTCATCGGCGATATTTTTTGCCTGTGCTTTATACTTGGGAACAGGTTGCTATAAGAAATTTGACGAACCTCCACAATACATAGGCACCGATATAAAATCAAACCTGACTATACGGGGTCTGCGTTCGATGCATTTTACGGGTAATTTCGAAAAAGTGCTTGATGAGTTTATCATTGAAGGGGTGGTAACCGCAGACGATAGCCACGATAATTTTTATAAATCCATAGTGATACAGGATAGTACTGCCGGTATTACCATCCGGCTGGATGGTTCTGGCTTGTATAATATTTACCCGGTAGGCACACAAGTTTTTATAAAACTGAAAGACCTTTGGCTGGGGGATTATGCCAAAATGATACAATTGGGTGCAGGCGTTGACAGGTCAGACCCCACTTTTCCTGAATTAATAGCCCTGCCGCAACCTTTGTTTGACCGCTACATTAAAAAAGGGATGATGAATAATTTTATTATACCTAAAACTGTAAGATTTGATCAGTTAAACGATTCACTGCAAAGCTGCCTGGTAAAAATAAATGATGTTGAATTTGCTGTGGCAGATACAGGAAAGACTTATGGTGATGCTATTAATAAATTATCTGTCAATAATATTATAAAATCCTGTAGTGGGGGCAGTGTCTATTTGCGAACGAGTGGATTTGCCGGTTTTGCTGCTGCTAAAACCCCACGTGGGAATGGAAATATAACAGCGGTGTATAGCGTTTTTAGAACAGAGAAACAATTGCTTATTCGTGATACATCAGATGTGCAAATGAATGGACTTCGTTGTACGGGAAATGGGGCTAAAATTTTATTTTCTGAAGACTTTGAAAGGCTAACGGCGAATTCCAACCTTACGGGGAACGGATGGAAGAATATTCCGGAAACAGGTGGAAAATATTACCAGGTAAAGGCGACCAACAATAATAAATACGCCGAAATAAGTGCTTTCGCTACTGGTGAACCCCTATTGGTGTCCTGGTTAATACTCCCCATGATTAACCTTGCAAGCTCTGCCAATGAAGTGCTCAGTTTTCAAACCAAAGACGGCTTTGATAATGGTGCCGTATTGCAGGTATATGCCTCAACCAATTATGATGGGGGTATTACCCCCTGGAAAGCAAAATGGGTATTGCTGAAAGCCATTATTTCAAAGGGGAATGGTTCGGGTTTTGGCAACAATTGGGTGCCATCCGGAAATATCAGCCTCAGTAGCTTTACCGGCAATATGCATATCGCATTCCGGTATGAAGGCGCAGACCCCGGTAATATATTTGATAAACACACCACCACTTTCCAATTGGATGATGTCAAAATAGTCGGTAACTGAACATACTGCAGATTTTTCCTGTCAAAAAAAGAATAACTATTTTAATCGGCTTGTATGCTTGTCATCCTGTCAGCAAAACGGTATTTGGTACTTTCTTTGTTCATTTGCACCCAAAACAAGTACTATGCAAAAAGGCCAGATCCGGGTTCAGACAGAGAATATATTCCCTATTATCAAAAAATTCCTTTACAGCGATCACGAGATCTTTCTTCGTGAGTTGGTAAGTAACGCGGTAGACGCTTCTCAAAAACTGAAAACACTTTCTTCCATTGGTGAAGCCAAAGGTGAACTGGGTGAGCTGCGTATTGATGTGGTATTGAATATAAAAGAAAAAACCCTGAGCATTATTGACCGGGGGGTGGGCATGACCGGGGAAGAAGTAGATAAGTACATTAACCAGGTGGCATTCAGTGGTGCTGAAGAGTTCATGGAAAAATATAAGGATGCCAATATTATCGGGCATTTCGGATTGGGCTTTTATAGTTCTTTTATGGTGAGCGATAAAGTGGAATTGTTTTCTAAAAGCCATAAAGAGGGAAGCGGCGTTTACTGGAGCTGCGATGGTAGTCCCGAATTTGAATTGTATGATGTTGATTATAACGAACGTGGCACCAAGATTGTCCTTCATATCAACGAGGAAAGTAAAGAGTTTTTAGATGCCGGAAGGATCAAAACCATCCTCGACAGATTCTGTAAATTTCTGCCTGTGCCTATTTTCTTTTCCGAAACTGGGGAGGAGAAGGCGGACGAAAAAAAAGAAGGCGAAGAAAAAGAAGTAGCTGAAAAATCAATCAATAATACAGACCCGATCTGGATTAAAAAACCCGCCGATCTTACTAAGGAGGATTATGAGAAGTTCTATAAAGAATTATATCCGTTCAACGAAACACCGTTGTTTTGGATACACCTGAATGTAGATTATCCTTTTAACCTTACCGGTGTTTTATATTTTCCAAAGATCAAACAGAGCTACGAGATACAGAAAGATAAAATTCAATTATACTGTAACCAGGTTTTTGTTACGGATGAAGTGAAAGATATTGTACCTGAATTTTTAATGCTCTTACAAGGTGTGATTGATAGTCCGGATATCCCTTTAAATGTAAGCCGTAGTTATTTGCAGGGCGACCCGAATGTGAAAAAAATCAATGCCCACATTACCAAAAAAGTGGCAGATAAGCTGGATGAAATATTCCGGAATGAAAGAAATTCGCTGGAAGAAAAATGGGAGAGCCTTGGCTTATTTGTGAAATATGGTATGATGACCGATGATAAATTCCTGGAGAAAGCCAATAAGTTTTTAGTGATGGAAGATACTGCGGGTAAATTTCATACGATCGAAGAATATAAAACTGCTACAGACACCCTTCAGAAAAATAAAGAAGGTAAGCAGGTAATCCTGTATACAACCAACCCCGTACAACAGGATGCTTATATACAGGCTGCTGTTAAGAAAGGATATACAGTTGTAAAAATGGAAACATTGGTTGATGCGGCTTTTATCAATACCATGGAAATGAAGTGGGAGAATATAAGCTTTGTGCGTGTTGATGCCGATATTGTAGATAACCTGATTGATAAGCAGGAGAGCAATGAAAGTATATTGAGTAAAGAGGAAGAAACCAGGTTGAAGGAGTTGTTCGCCATTCAGATTGCCGAATTGCATGTAACAACAGAAGTAAAAGGATTAAGCCCGGAATCTGCACCCGTTGTAGCCACAAGGCCGGAATTTATGCGGAGGATGAAAGATATGGGTGTTACTGGCGGCGGCATGACGGCTTTTTACGCACAAATGCCCGATGAGGTTACGTTAACTGTAAATGGAAACCACCCAATCTATCAAACCCTGTTAAAGCAAGAAAATACAGAAGTACAGCAAAAACAGGTAAGGAACCTCGCAGACCTGGCTTTGTTATCGCAAGGTTTATTGAAAGGGAATGACCTGACTAATTTTATTAACCGGAGCGTAGAGTTAATGGAAGGGGAGAAACAAGTAGAAGCATAATTACACAATCTGATATTTAGTAACTGCTTACCATGGAATGGTAAGCAGTTTTTTTTATGTAAATTTATGGGTACGCTAAGGCGCGATTTAAAGCCAGTCTGAAACCAAATTCCATTTTAGTCTCCTTTTGCGTTCGAGTCTTTGCGGGCATTTTTTTGATTTCAGTTATTAAAAAGGGCGTATAAATTGATCCTTGTTATAATTTCATAACATGCCACAAGCTTCGCAACAGGCTTTTATTACCCTGCATATAAAACGGATTATTGCTGAGACCGCAGATACACGCTCCTTAATTCTAGCGCATGAATCAGGCGAAGAAATCAATTATGTTGCCGGACAGTTTCTCACTTTTGTTTTTAAAAAAAATAATGGGGAAGAAACGAGGCGTAATTATTCAATTTCTTCATCACCGGTTTTAAATGAGCCTTTACAGATTACTGTTAAGCGAATTGCCAACGGCGAAATTTCAAGAAAATTAATTGATACAGCAAAAGAAGGGGACGTGCTTACCACTATTGGTGCTTCCGGTTTTTTTACACTTCCGGTAGATATGGGTTCTTACGATCAACTTGTATTCTTTGCTGCAGGCAGCGGAATCACACCCGTTTTTTCGCTTATTAAAACTGTATTGTATGCACATTCTTCTATCCAGGTTGTCTTGATTTATAGTAACCATTCTGTTGAAAGGACTATTTTTTATCAGCAACTAAATAATCTGCAAAAGCAATTTCCGAATAGGTTTTATATCGAATTCCTGTTTAGTAATGCGACAAGTTTTTTACATAAAAGGCTTGGGATTTACCTGTTAGAAAAATTACTTTATAAGTATGCGTATAGTCCCCTTCTAAGGCAATTATTTTATCTCTGCGGCCCCTTTGAGTATATGCGTATGATAACGATTGTGTTAAAAAATAGCGGAGTAACTGCGTCACACATCCGAAAAGAAACATTTATTATTGAAAAGCCGCATTATAAACCTGAGCCACCTGATAAAAAACCGTATACAATCAGCCTGACCATCCAACAAAAAGAATTCAGTTTCGTGGCACAATACCCGGATACGATTTTACAATCTGCAAAAGCTTTGAAAATCCCGCTGCCATATAGCTGTGAGAGCGGCCAGTGCGGTACCTGTGCGGCCACCTGCCTATCTGGAAAAGTATGGATGTCGCATAATGATGTGTTGACAGATGAGGAGATTGCAAATGGTAGGGTACTTACCTGCACAGGGTATGCTGTGGGGGGAGATGTTACACTTATATATTGAAATGTGTAGGGATAGATATACCTATTTAATGCAACAGGTTCGCAAAGGCAATGTATTCATTTGTTATGCGCCCAGGGAAATGCGCAGATCAATCATCTTCAGCTGTAAGCTTTTTTCCCCGTTCCATTCGTTTTCATCAATCGTAAAAACAATATCAAGCGGCTGCTTCATTTGAAGCAATTTAAATTTAGTTGCCATGTTAAAACCAATACCGGTAAGGGTAATATTATTTTGCTTTACTACAAAACGGATATGCTGTTCTTTTACGATTTTAGAGAAACCGGTATCAAACACTTTACGGGCAATGAATACCGGGCGCATATTCTCCGGACCAAAAGGCTCCATTTGTGAAAGGATGCTGTATAAGGAAGGATTGATATCGGAAAAGCTGATCTCGGCATCAATGATGATTTCAGGTATTAAAAGGTCGTCTGTTATTAAACGGCCGACTTCTTTTTCGAATGCGTCTGAAAAAATCTGTATTTTTTCGGGTAGTAAAGTCATACCTGCGGCAGCAAAATGGCCGCCATATCCCAATAAATGTTCGCGGCAGGCATGAATGGCTTCATATAAATTAAAACCTGCTACGCTCCTGGCACTACCTGCTGCATACTCGCCACTTCTGGTAAGCACAACGGTGGGACGGTAATAAGTTTCTATCAGCCTGCTGGCAACAATCCCCACAACACCCTTGTGCCAATGTTCCTGAAAAACAACGGTTGTTTTCCGGTTTTTTGCTAATGGGTCATTCTCTATCAGGGCCAGTGCTTCTTCGGTAATGCTGCTGTCGGCTTCGCGGCGGTCGGCATTATCGTTGTGTAACATTTCAGCAAAAGAGAGTGCTTTGTTGAAATCTTTTTCGATAAATAATTGAACCGCCTTACGTGCATCATCCATTCGTCCGGCTGCATTTACCCTGGGGGCGATTACAAAAACGAGATTGGTGATGTGCATGTGTTTTTGTGCACCCGCCAGCTGCATCAATGCTTTGATACCGGCACAAGGATCTTCGTTTACTTTTTGCAAACCATAAAAAGCCATGACGCGGTTCTCCCCGGTGATGGGCACAATATCGGCGGCGATGGCTGTGGCCACCAGATCTAGATAATTGAGATAAGCAGTATCGGGTAAACCCAGTTTATCCGTTAGTGCCATCATTAATTTAAAACCTACGCCGCAACCACACAATTCTTTATAGGGGTATGGGCAATCTTTTTGCTTTGCATTGAGAATAGCAACAGCGGGTGGTAATTCCATATCAGGCAGATGGTGGTCACAAACCACAAAATCAATCCCCAGTGTTTTTGCATAAGCAATAAGTTCCACGGATTTAATGCCACAGTCGAGTGATATGATCAGTGTAAAACCATTTTCCTTGGCAAAGTCAATGCCCATTTTGGATATACCATATCCTTCGCGGTAACGGTGCGGGATATAAAAATCAGTATCACTGTAAATGTTATGGATAAACTGGAAAACACAGGCTACGGATGTAGTGCCATCTACATCATAATCACCGAAGACAAGGATTTTTTCCTGCTGTTCAAAAGCGGTGATGATCCTGTTCACAGCTTTGTCCATGTCTTTCATTAACCAGGGGCTATGCAGGTCGGATAATTGCGGACGGAAATACTGTTTGGCTATTTCAAAATTATCTATCCCTCTTTGTACAAGCATGCGGCATAGAATGGTGTTTATTTTCAGGGCATCCCGGAGAAGGTTAATTTTTTCTTCATCGGCCTGTAATATGTTCCATCTTTTCTGCATTAATATTTTCGGTCAGTGGTGTAACGAACCAGTTCTTCCAGGGCCCTGCGCACATCTGAGTCGGGAAACTCATATAAGATTTCCAAGGCTTCATCACGAAATAGCAGCATTTTATCGGTGGCATATTTGATACCGCCACTTTTTTCTACTGATTCCAGGATGAATTTTATTTTATCTTTTTGTGTATTCTCATTCTTTACAATATAAATGATCCTGCGCCTTGTATCGGCAGAACAGTTATTCAATGTGTAAATAAGGGGAAGGGTTAATTTTTTTTCCTTGATATCATTACCGGTGGGTTTGCCAATATCATCCAGGCCATAATCGAAGAGATCATCTTTTATCTGGAATGCCAACCCTACTTTTTCGCCAAATTGTTTCAATTTTTCTACCTGTGCCGGGTCTTCAAAAGTGGTGGATGCTCCAGCCGCGCATGCCGAAGCGAGTAAAGAAGCTGTTTTGCCTTTTATAATTTCATAATATATTTCTTCTTTTAAATTTAGTTTCCGGGATTTTTCAAACTGCAATAATTCCCCTTCACTCATCAATTTAAATGCTTCCGTTAAAATTTCTAATACCTGGTGGTCTTTGTTCGTGAGGGATAATAAAAGACCTTTTGATAAAAGGTAATCCCCCACAAGGATGGCAATTTTATTTTTCCAGAGGGCATTCACTGAAAAGAACCCCCTGCGTTCCATCGAATCATCCACTACATCGTCGTGCACCAAAGTGGCTGTGTGTACCAATTCTACTAGCGAAGCTGCCCTGTAAGTACTATCATTAATTGTGCCCCCCAGTTTGGCGCACAGAAGAACAAACATCGGCCGCATTTGCTTACCTTTTCGCTTTACTATATACTGCATGATCCTGTCCAGTAAAGCCACCCTGCTTTTTACTGCCTCCTTAAAATGGGCCTCGAACCTGATAAGTTCTTCCGATATTACCTGTTTTGCTAGCTTCATGAATAAAATATGCTGCAATATAGTATTGATATATACAATAAGTTATTAAGAAGCAGCGTTAATTCATATGATGCGGTCATTACCTGGAATATGTCGCAATATTTTAAGTTTTTAACTTTGAAGCGTAAAAAATTGTGTATTTCCATCATAATGTGTAATTTTGGTATGTTTAGCGGGGATAATGTTATTATCTTTACTAATTAGCTAGCAATAAATATATATTTATCACTTTTGGCATACTTTCTGAGGAAAGCTTTAACACTTAATATCATTCAACAATAAATATCACCTATGGCAAGCAAAAAGTACATGTTAGTAGTAGCACTGATCGTTCTGATACAGTCGGTCGGATTAGCTCAAACAGATTGGGGTTGGGATTGGAAAGACACTTCCAAAATCTCAGTAACAAAGATGCCCCAACACAATGAGTTTTTAAATAATCAATATCCCTACCCAGCTAAGCCCCGCAATCAATGGGAACTTGGTTTTGGAGCTGGTTACACGTCCGTTACGGGTGATATGCCTTCAAACGCGGGATTTGGTGGTACGATTACCTTACGTAAGGCAATCAGCCATGTTTTTTCTATCAGGAGCGGCCTTACCGGAATGCTTAATTCCGGCACGCCCAGCGCTTATGACATTGCTGTAGGCCAGGTTGCTTACAAAAATCAGACACACCAGCTAAGTATTGACGTCATCGCATCTTTGAATACCCTGAGCAATTACAGGGGCAATCCAAAGACTAATGTCTACGTTTTGGCCGGTTACAGCCTGAATGCTGCCAGGGTACTTTATAAAAACCCCAATGGGGCGCAACCAGGCGGATATTCTATTTTCTACGGTCTGAATAATCCAAATAGCCAGGCAAATACCATTACAACATTTGGTGGTGCTACTATTAATAACAGGCATGCATATACTTTATTCCATGGCCTTAATCTGGGTGGTGGTATAGCATTTAAATTAACCAACCAAGTTAACATTGCCTTCGAACAGAAATTCACTTTTACCGGTCCAGGATATGATTATCTTGACGCATGGAAAACCGGTAACAGTAATGATTACTACTCTTTCACCAGTGCCAGGTTGAATATTAACCTTGGTAATCCTGCTAAAAGGGTACAACCATTATGGTGGCTTAATCCAAATAACTACGTTTATAGCGAGTTGAATATGCCTAAGCACATGAAATTACCAAAAGTGGTATTGCCTGATGCAGATGGTGATGGTGTAACTGACCAATTTGACCTTGAGCCTAATACACCAAAAGGTGCACCGGTTGATAGTCATGGTGTTGCTAAAGATACTGATGGCGATGGTGTTCCTGATTACAGGGATAAAGAAATCCTTACCCTCCTGAAATGTTTCCCTGTAAACAATGATGGTGTTGGTACTTGCCCTGAGCCTGCTTGTTGCAAAGAGATCAGAGACATGCTTGCGAATATGAAGCCTGTTGAAAAAGCTCCTGAGTGCACAATCAGTAACTTACCAAGTGTACAATTTAAAGGCAATGCTAAATTGACAAAAGCTGCTGAAACAGTTTTAGCCAATGCAGCTGCTACTATCAAAGCCAACCCTAACTGTAAAGTAAAAGTGATTGGTTATGGTACTGCCAGCAAAGCAGCTCAGCAATTAAGTTGGGAAAGAGTAAATGCTGTTATCAAATACTTAGTTGAAAAACAAGGTGTTTCTGAAAGCAGGTTACTGTTCCAATACGGAAATGACGGAGATTCTAATACTGTAGATCTGCAAGGAACTATGGATAGCGGTCCTAATACCGTACCGGCTCCACATCCGAACTTGAAAAGCAAATAGTATACGACGGATTCAGATATAATTGTAAAGAACCCCACTGTTTAGTGGGGTTCTTTGTTTTTTGGATGAAAATGATTTCAGGGTGATTTGATCAGGGGTTGAGCAGGTTAAAATGGAGCTCACCAAAATTCTGGAGGGAAGAAAGTTTCAGGTCGGCCGCACCCCATCTTTCGTCTTTTGTTTGGGATGCATGCGGAACGATCACGCATTTCATCCGGGCCGCTTTTGCGGCTATCATACCATTATAGGAATCTTCAAAACAAATACATTCAAGTGGGGCGCTGTTTAAGAGTGTTGCGCAATTGAGGTACACCTGGGGATGTGGTTTGCCAAATAATAAATCTTCAGCAGAAGAAGTGGCATGCAGGTAGTTCCTGATGCCGGTCATGCCCACCACCAATTCAATTAATGCAGGTGGAGAAGAAGTTGCCAACCCTATTTTAAATTGCTTTTTATAAAAAAAATCGAAGATATACTGTACACCTGGCATGATCTTTCCTTTGTGCTCGATCTTATTTAAAACGAGTTCGACTATCTTCTTCTCGGCCCTGGCATGTTCTTCATTGCCGATATTATAATAAGAAAACCACCACTGCACAAACTCTTTGGTACGGAGGCCGGTAGTTGTTTTGTATTGTTCTTCGGTAAGATCTACCCCATATAATTTGAAGACTTCGGAAGCGGCTTCGTTCCATAACGGTTCGCTGTCGACCAGTAACCCGTCAATGTCAAAAATAACTGTGCTCAGTTGCATACGCTTGTTTAAGGAAGCAAATGTATTGGTAGGTCTTGATAGAACAGTTACTACGGTTGACTTATTTTTAAAGAATAAAATAACAATTTCTTTACATTCCCTTAATTTGCACAGCTTGTTAAAACGTTTGCCATGAAATTAATTGAGCGGTTTAAATACATTAAGGTCATTCGTTCAGTTGTATATGGGATAGTGGGTGTATTCACTTATCCAGGACTGGTTATGTTTAATAAGATAAAAATTGAGGGTACGGAACACTTGCGCAACCTGCCAAGACAAAATGTATTGTTCGTAAGTAACCACCAGACCTATTTTGCCGATGTAATCGCTTTCATACATATTTTTTGCGCAGTCAAGTGGAGAAAACAGAACAGATTGGGAATTCCCTATTACCTGATCAACCCATTTACCAATGTATACTTTGTTGCTGCTGAAGAAACCATGAATGGTAGCTGGATAAGCCGCTTGTTTAAAATGGGCGGAGCCCTTACCATTAAAAGAACCTGGCGGGCCGAAGGGAAAGAAATTGCGAGGAACCGCGATGAATGCGATACGCAAAAAATTGATGAGGCACTTGATAAAAGTTGGGTGATCACTTTCCCGCAAGGTACTACCAAACCTTTTGCACCCGGAAGAAAGGGAACGGCACACATTATTAAAAATAACCGGCCTGTTGTTATTCCCGTTGTGATCAATGGGTTTTGGCGGGCATTTAATAAGACCGGCCTTGTGTTTAAAAAGAAAGGATCTATATTATCCGTTCGTTTTAAAGAACCTATGATCATTGATTATACACAACCTGTTGAAGAAATATTGGACCAGGTAATGGATGCTATTGAACAGAGTAAGAATTATATGCTGAAAAGTAAACACCATGTGATGCATCTGCTGGACAAATAAAATAAAGAAAATTTTAAATCGTAAGACCTTTGCATCAAACCAGTGTACTAAGTAAACTGAAGATTCCTAATCTTTAAAGAATAAAGCTTTCAATTCATTGGCATCATCGGGTTTCATTTTGCCGGCCAGTATTAAACGTATCTGCCTTCTTCGTAAAGCACCTTCAAACAAACGGTTTTCTTCCTCAGTTTCAGCAATCACCTGTGGAACAGTGCGTGGCTTGCCATTTGGATCAAGGGCCACAAAGGTGAAGAATGCTTCATTGCTTTCATATTTATACTGGTGTAGAAGGTCCTCACCCCAAACACGGATATTGATCTCCATGGATGTATGAAAAGCGCGGGAAACCTTTGCTTCTATATGTACCACATTGCCAAGTTTAATGGGATTTTTAAAACTCAGGTTATCAACGGATGCTGTCATACTTGGTGTATTGCAATGCCGGCCTGCAGCAATGCCTGCGGCAATATCCATCCAATACATTAACCGGCCGCCCATGAGGTTGCCGAATGTATTGGTATCGTTAGGTAAAACCAATTCATTCATCACTACAAAACTTTCACTTGCTTTCTTTGCGTCCATTATTTTTATTTGATGGCAAAGATACAGTCATGCTGTTAACGAGCAATAGCTTGCGGTATGTGAGAAAAGCGGCCGTGCAGCCTGCTTATCATATAATTATTTGTTCCAGTTTTTCCAGATAAGCATCATCCACATCTGCACCAATGCCCGGTGCATCTGACAGTTGCAAATGCATACCTGAATAGCTTACACCACCTACAACGGGGTCAGCCAAATGACCCAATAAGCAGGTATCCAGATCGTAGAATTTGATATTGTCTTTTGCCATGGCAAAGTGCACTTTAGCTGTTAAAGCAAGCCGGCTTTCCAACATGCCTCCCATCATACAGGCAATACGGTTTTTTTCGGCTACTTCGTTAATCAGCAGGGCTTCATGGATACCACCACTTTTGGCAAATTTGATATTGATAAAGGCACACGCTTTATTTCGGATGATCCGTTCGGCATCATGGTGTGTGAAAACGCTTTCATCCGCCATTAAAGGGATAGGGGACAGTTTACATAATCCGGGAAGTAACTCATCGTTCCATTTGCGCATGGGTTGCTCACAGAATTCGATATCGTATTGGCCAAGGGCTGTTAATGCGGTAACTGCGTCATCATACGTCCATCCCTGGTTAGCATCAATCCGTAATTTGATATCATTCCCAATAGCCTGCCTGATCTGCCTTATCCTTTCAATATCATCAGCGGGCTTCTTTCCAAGTTTTACTTTAATTATGTTCACGCCTTTTTCTTTGAACGTAACAGCGGTTGCCGTCATCTTTTCTGGGGTATCAATGCCGATGGTGAGATCACTTTCAATCGGCTTTCTTTGTCCGCCGAGGTATTGATACAAAGGCTGATTGGCGGCTTTGGCGGCAATATCATATAAGGCAAGGTCAAAAGCGCTTTTGGCGGTATAATTACCCGCTGTGAAAAGGTCCAGCTCATTCAGCCTGTCTTCAATGGCATTGGCAGGTTTGTTTTTCCACAGGGCAGCAAAATCTTTGGCCATTGCAAAACAGGTAGCCTGCGTTTCCCCCGCAATCATGGGAAAAGCAGAACATTCGCCTACGCCGGTAATGCCTTCACTGGTATGTATGCGGATAAAAAGGTTCTGTGCAAACTCCATAGTACCGGTAGCGATGGTAAACGGCACCATGGGGATGGTGTATTTATAAATTTCTATGTGCGTGATAAGCATGTACGAATGTCAGGATTTATCGCAAATACTTTTCACTTTTTTTGTCAGTGTAATAAGAAAGTAGGCAGTGACTATATGCATAACCAGAGGAATTATGTATCGTATTTGCCAAGAACAAAATGCAGGCGTCTTTGTTTATCATGCATAAACGAGGTATATGGAAATATTGAAAGGGAAAAATGTATTGATTGTTGGGGCAACCGGAGGAATTGGTTCAAGAGCGGCAAAACTGATCAGCGGAAGTGGTGCAACCGTATTCCTTACCGGTCGAAATAGCGCAAAACTGAATGAAGTGGCAAAGGAAACGGGAATTCCGGCCGATCATGTATTTACGATGGATATTACAGATGAGGTATCAGTGAATGCAACGATCCAATATATATCTGATAAAGAGGTTGAGATAGATATTGTGGTAAATGCCGCGGGTATTGGTATCATTAAGCCCATGGAAACATTAAGTTCATCGGATTTCCTGCAAACCATTCAAACCAACCTGATGGGTTCTTTTTACCTGGTAAAAGCCATCTTGCCAGGCATGAAAGCAAGAAAGAAAGGCCTGATCATTAATATTCCCGGTGTATTGGGTAAAGTGCCCATGGCGGGTGCAGCGGCCTATAGTGCCAGCAAATATGGACTAACAGGGATGATGCAGAGTATCAGGGAAGAATTAAAACGTACGGATATCAGGATCACTAACTTATTCCTGGGCGGAGTAGACTCTTCTTTTTGGGATACTATTGACCTTCGGGTACAGC
The DNA here is from genome assembly GCA_025356235.1 of Bacteroidota bacterium. Lineage (GTDB taxonomy): Bacteria > Bacteroidota > Bacteroidia > Chitinophagales > Chitinophagaceae > Sediminibacterium. The sequence continues at coordinate 3,747 of JANXUL010000174.1, read as the reverse complement.
GCGACAAAATGATTTTGGCCGAAGAAGCCGCCAAAGCCATCTGGTTCTTATGCCAGCAACCGGTTAGCGGGGTGGTAAGTGAGATGGTATTACAGCCTTTTAACCACCAGGCGGTCTGATCATTTAAAAAATAATATAAAGTTTTGCCTAAAAGCTTTTTTACTTCTCGTCGTGTACCGATATTCGCACTACGAACATCCGTTAGCATGAATATTTCTTTCGACAATACTGAGAATGCCTTCGCTTACAAAACCGATAAAGAACTGAAGGGAGCCCGATTCCTGTTCAGCACTATGGGATTTGGCTGGTTTGTACAGATTGGCACGCGCCTTACCCCTTTTATTATGAAAACGGGCCTACCTGTTCATGGAATTATCCGTAAAACAATTTTCAAACAATTTGTGGGTGGTGAAACGTTGGAAGAAACGGCTGATGTAGGTGGTGTATTAGGAAAATACGGCGTGCAGGTAATACTCGATTATGGTGTAGAAGGAAAACAGGGAGAAGACAGTTTTGATCATGCTACAGAAGAATTCATCCGCGTAATTAATTATGCAGCTACACAAAACAATATCCCTTTTATAAGCATAAAAGTAACCGGCCTGGCCAGGTTTGGGTTATTGCAAACATTAGATGAAGCCCCACGCCTACGCAGTGGTATCCATGATCATGAAGAAGAGATTAATGAGTGGGACAGGGTTCGTGAAAGGATGTATACTATTTGCGAAGTAGCCGCAGAAAAAAATATCGGGGTATTGATTGATGCGGAAGAAAGCTGGATACAAGATCCAGTAGACAGGCTGACCATTGAAATGATGGAGCTATTCAACAAAGAAAAAGTGATTGTATATAATACGATTCAATTGTATCGCCACGACAGGTTGCATTTTCTGAAACTTTCTCACCAGATTGCGCAACAGCAAGGGTTTATGCTGGGCATTAAACTGGTTCGAGGAGCATACATGGAAAAAGAAAGGGCAAGGGCCAATGACAGGGGGTATGCAAGCCCTATCCAATCGGACAAAGAATCTACCGATCGTGATTATAATGCTGCAGTTGCTTTTTGCATTAATCACATTGAGCAGATATCGGTTATCATCGCATCGCATAATGAAGAGAGCAATTTGCTTGCGGCCGGCTTATTGAATGAAAGGGGGCTGGCGCATAACCATCCGCATATTCATTTCTCCCAATTGTATGGGATGAGTGATAATATTACCTTTAACCTTGCCAAGGAAGGTTTTGGGGTAAGTAAATACCTTCCTTTTGGCCCTATCCGCGATGTGATACCTTACCTGATGCGCAGGGCACAGGAGAACAGCAGTGTAAGTGGGCAAACCGGCAGAGAGCTGGCACTGATCAAAAAAGAATTGAAGCGAAGAAAAAGTAAAGAAGGCAAGGCAATCCACAGCTTCTCCCCATTGTGATTATCATTCTTTCCCTCATCCCGTTTTCAGATGTATTTTGCAGTCTATGCAGCAATATCATCAACTACTCAGGCATATTTTAGAAACCGGAGCTTCTAAAACAGACCGTACAGGTACAGGTACCATCAGTTGTTTTGGCTACCAGATGCGTTTTAATTTGCAGGATGGTTTCCCGATGGTTACGACGAAGAAACTACATCTTAAGAGTATCGTATACGAGTTGTTATGGTTTTTGAAAGGCGATACCAATGTTAAATACCTCAATGACCATAATGTAAGTATCTGGAACGAATGGGCCGATGCCAATGGTGAACTGGGGCCGGTATACGGTAAACAATGGCGCAGCTGGCAGGATGCGGATGGAACGGTGATTGACCAGATTACCGATGTGATTAACCAGATCAAAAAAAATCCTGATAGCAGGCGACTGATCGTAAGTGCATGGAATGTAGCCGAACTTCCCAAAATGGCATTGATGCCTTGTCATGCGCTCTTTCAATTTTATGTGGCTGATGGAAAATTAAGCTGTCAATTATACCAACGCAGTGCCGATGTTTTTTTAGGTGTCCCTTTCAATATTGCTTCATATGCTTTATTAACGATGATGATTGCCCAGGTATGCGACCTTGAATATGGCGATTTTGTACACAGCTTTGGTGATGTGCACTTGTATAACAATCATGTTGAACAGGCACAGCTTCAGCTGAGTCGTGAACCGTATACATTGCCTGTTATGAAACTGAACCCTGCCGTAAAAGATATTTTTGGTTTTCAGTTCGAAGATTTCACTTTAGAAAACTACCAGCACCATCCACCTATTAAAGCACCGATAGCTGTTTAAGTTGTAAATAGTAGGTTATCAATCAGCGATAAATTGACATAATACTTACTGCCTTTACTTATTAATTATAACTTACTACTTATTACTTATAATTTTCTCTATGATTATTTCATTCATCGTTGCCGCTTCCACAAACAATGTTATTGGCAAGAACAACCAATTACCCTGGAGTTTGCCGAACGACATGAAGTTTTTCAAGAACACTACCTGGGCCATGCCGGTACTGATGGGAAGAAAATCATTTGAATCGCTGGGCAAACCTTTGCCGGGGAGATTGAATGTTGTGATCACGCGACAAAATGATTGGAAGCCGGAAGGGACAACGGTTGTGCATTCTGTGGCAGATGCCATTAAAGTGGCTGTGGCTGCGGATTATAATGAGGCATTTATAATTGGTGGCGGAGAAATATTTAAAGAAGCTATGCCCGTAGCGGATAAAATTTATCTTACGAGAGTAGATGTTACACTCGAAGGAGATGCTTTTTTTCCTGAGATGAACCCAAAAGAATGGTTAATGGTTTCTGAACAATCATTTCCATCCGATGAAAAACATGCATACACGTATCATTTTCAATTATGGGAAAGAAATAAAGCATAGCCTTTAACACTATGGAGTTTATTAAAATTGCCTATTGTGTAACCATCCCCATTATTTTACTCATTATATGGATCAGTGGCCCGTTATGGAAAAAGTTTGCAATTAATTTGCTGGCTGTTTCCAATATCCTGTTGATAGGAAATGCTGTTTTTTTAATCAGGCAACTACGCGGGATGTATGAATTGAGCAAGCAATTTTCATTGAACGGTAACCATCTTTTTGATAAATGGGATGGTTTTATGATCCGGATTGCCCTGCTAGCTATCCTGCCCTTTTTTTCGTTAAACAGCTATTTTCGAAATAGCCAGCTATTCACGCTTGTGCTGTTGGTCTTAATCTACTGGACTTTTCCTGTTTATTCGTGGAACACTTATGAGCTGCTTTTCAAGATACCCGGTTATCTTTGCTTATTATGTTCTGCTTATGCCATTGGGTGGCTGCTGAATAAATTACCTTATCAATCCACTATAACATAATGTATTCGCCGTTTCAATTAGCTGCCCGGTATTTGAAATATTATATCACCGCTTCCAACGGGAAAGGGCACGGCGTACATTCACCTTTCGTGTTTGACTTTATTACAAAAGTGCTGAATGACGACCGTAATTTTTATGCGTACGAATCCATAGAAAACCTGCGGCAGTTATTATTAACTGATGAAAGGGAATTGATTATTGAAGATTTTGGTGCGGGCTCAAGAGTAAAAAAGACGAACCTCAGATCCGTTAAGGATATTGCAAGATCATCACTCAAGCCAAAAAAATTCGGACAGCTATTATTCAGGATTGTTGATAGGTATTCGCCCTCCACCATTCTCGAATTGGGTACATCGCTGGGTGTTACAACTGCCTACCTCGCTTCGGCTAAATTGGCATCGGTCG